>JALYWW010000115.1 GCA_030852515.1 Pseudomonadota bacterium | reverse complement strand
CACCAGCCCTGCGCCTGCCAGCAGGATGGCTTCGCCGGAGAAACCGAACCGGTGGGCGATCACCACCACGGCCGCGCCCGCAAGCGCGGCCACGGCGTAGAGATCGGACTGCAGCACCACCGGCACGCGCATGGCGAGCACGTCGCGGGCGATGCCGCCGCCGATGCCGGTGAGCATCCCCAGCAGCAACGCGCCGACCGGGCCCAGGCCGGCGGCCAGCGCCTTGGTCGCGCCGGTCACCGCGAACAGCCCGAGACCGAGCGCATCGAACATCTGCACGGGATTGTTCATGCGCTCGACCACGGCGCCGCGATAGAAGCACAACAGGCCGGCCAGGCAGCTCACCGCGAGGTAGTGCCAGTTGGCGATCGCCACCGGTGGCGTGGCGCCGATGAGCAGGTCGCGGGCGACGCCACCCGACACCGCCGCGACGAACGACAGCACCAGTACCCCGAACAGGTCGAATCGCTTGCGCACGCCCAGGGTTGCGCCGCTGATCGCAAACGCAAAGGTACCGATGAGATCCAGGACCACGAGGAACGGATGCATGCCGTATGATGCCATCACCGGGCGTCCTTACCCGCGAGAGCGCCCCGAGATGAACGATTACCTGACCCGAACGGTCACGGTCTGCGTGGGCGGCCGGGACTACAGCATCCGCGCGCTCAGCGACCTGCAGCAATTTTCCGACGAGGACGGCGCCGCCGAGCGCGCCGGCATCTCCTCCGCCTTGTGGAGCCTGTTCGGGCAGGTCTGGCCCTCCGGGCAGGTACTGGCCGAATCCATGTCCGGCATCGCGATCGCCGGCATGCGCATCCTCGAGATCGGTTGCGGGCTGGGATTGTCGAGCCTGGTGCTGCGCCAGCGCGGCGCCGACATCACCGCCAGCGACCATCATCCGCTGGCCGAATCCTTCCTCTTGCACAACGCTCACCTCAACGGCCTGGCACCGATCACCTATCGCGACCTGCCCTGGGAGATCCCCGATGCTGCCCTGGGCCGTTTCGACCTGATCATCGGCAGCGACGTCCTGTACGAACGCGGCCACGCCGGGCTGTTGTCGAAACTTGTCTCGCGCCACGCCGAAGCCGATGGCCTGGTCATGATCACGGACCCAGGCCGCGGCAACAGCGCAGCATTCACCCGCGCGCTCGGCGACCAGGGATTCGGCGTTTCCGAGCAGCGTTCGCGATTCAAGGACGCCGACATCGAGCCGTTCCGCGGTCGCCTGCTGAGTTACCAGCGATGACGGACATCACGGACGACGACATCGACGATTGCAGCATCGATCCGCGTGTTGCCTGTTCTGCATGCGAGGCGGTGTGTTGCCGGCTCACCGTGGTGGTGATGCCCGAAGACGACGTGCCGCGCCATTTCCTCAGCCAGGAACCGGGTGGCCTCACGGTGATGGCGCACGGCGATGACGGCTGGTGCGCGGCGCTTGACCGCACCCACATGCGTTGCGGCATCTACGAGCGGCGCCCCGACGTTTGCCGCCGGTTCGCGATGGGCGGTGGCTATTGCCGTTCGGTGCGCGCCGAGTTCGAGGCTTCGCCGCCGCTGGAGTGACTACGGGCGGTGGAGAAGCAGCGGCACCAGCGCCAGCAGCGCGAGCATGCCGATGATGCCCAGCGCGACCAGCAAGGCGCGTAGCGGCTCGCGCCTCACCACGTCGGCGAAGGTTTCGGCGGTGCCATCGCGCAATGCCGCCTCGCGTTCGGCACGGGCCTTGTCGCGGCGCTGCGCCTGGTAGTCGGCCATCAACTGCTTTGCGCGCGCCACGTCGCGCTCGTCGCTCACCCAGATCCCGCCGAACGAAATGCCCCAGCGGCTGGGCTGGGTTTCGTAATAGCCGACCCGGGCCGCGTCCAGCATCGCCCGGACCTCGTCGGCCTCGTCGTCGGGCACGTTGCGCATGTTGAGCAGCAGCTTGGACATCAACCGATCATAGCGAGTTCGAACGAACGCAGGCGCGCCTGGTGGTCGTGGATGTTGGCGGTCAGGACCAGTTCGTCGGGCTGGTGGCGGGCGACGAAGTCGGCGATCCCCCGGCGCACCGTCGCCGGCGCACCAACCACCGAGCACGCCAGCGCGCGATCGACCATCGCCCGCTCGGCCGGCGTGCAGAACGCATCCATCGCTGCGCCCGATTCCAGCGGCGGCGGCACCAGCCCGGCGCGACCGCGGCGGAGGTTGACGAAGGCCTGCTGCTGGGTCGTGAACAGGCGCGCGGCCCCCGCGTCGGTGTCGGCGGCGACCACGTTCAGGGCCAGCATCACATGCGGCTGCTGCAGGCGCACGGACGGGCGGAACTGGCGGCGATACAGCTCGAGCGCCTGCTCCAGCGCATCGGGCGCGAAGTGCGAAGCAAAGGCATAGGGCAGACCCATCGCCGCGGCCAGGCCGGCACCGAACAGGCTGGAGCCCAGGATCCAGGCTTCGATCTCCACGCCTTCGCCCGGCACCGCGCGCACCGGCTGGCCCGGACTCGCCGGTTCGAAGTAACCCAACAGTTCCGCCACGTCGGCCGGGAACTCCTCCGCGCCCTGGTAGTAGCGCCGCATCGCCCGGGTCGCCGCCTGGTCGGTGCCCGGCGCGCGGCCCACGCCCAGGTCGATGCGTCCCGGATACAGCGAAACGAGTGTGCCGAACTGCTCGGCCACCTGCAGCGGTGCGTGGTTGGGCAGCATGATGCCGCCGGCACCGACCCGGATGGTGGAGGTGCCGCCGGCGACATGGCCGATCAGCACTGCGGTCGCGGCGCTGGCGATGCCGGGCATGTTGTGGTGTTCGGCCAGCCAGAAGCGGCGATAGCCCAGTTGCTCGGCGTGGCGCGCCAGCGACAGGCTATTGGCGAAGGTCTGCGCGGCAGTGCCGCCATCGACGATCGGCGCAAGGTCGAGCACCGAAAGCGGAACCGGCTTCTGTAGACTGTTCATGTCCAGGGAGATGGCGATCGTGCACGGGGAATACAAGGTTCCGGGCGGTAAACTGGTCGTGGTCGACCTCACTGTCGACGACGGGCTCATTGCCATGGCCCAGGTCAGCGGCGATTTCTTCCTGGAGCCCGACACCGCGCTGGATGCGATCAACGCAGCGTTGCTGGGGATGCCTGTCGATGCCGGCGAAGCGATGATCGCCGCGTCGGTGCGGATGGCGCTGGGACCCGGCGTCTCCCTGTTCGGGATCACTCCGGAGGGCGTCGCCGTCGCCGTGCGCCGCGCCATCGACGCCCGCGAACCGGGAGCCACCGCTTGAACCGCAGCACCTGGCACGACCACGACTGGCTGCTGTTGCACGAAGCGCCGCAATCCCCCGCCCTGCACATGGCCCTGGACGACGTGCTGGTGGATGAAGTGTCCGCCGGCCGGCGCGCGCCGACGCTGCGGATCTGGGAATGGGCCGGTTCAGCGGTGGTGATGGGGCGCTTCCAGTCGCTGCGCAACGAGGTCGACCATGAAGCGGCGCAACGACACGGCATCGACGTCGTGCGCAGGATCAGCGGCGGCGGCGCGATGTTCATCGAACCGGGCAACACCATCACCTATTCGATCTATGCACCGCTGGACATGGTCCATGGCATGAACTTCGAGCAGG
Source organism: Pseudomonadota bacterium (assembly GCA_030852515.1). GTDB lineage: Bacteria > Pseudomonadota > Gammaproteobacteria > Xanthomonadales > Xanthomonadaceae > Cognatiluteimonas. The sequence continues at coordinate 1,696 of JALYWW010000115.1, read as the reverse complement.
CCTACGCATTGATGGACGCCTGGGTGATCGCGGCGCTCGGCGAGCTCGGAATCCAGGCCTGGTACCAGCCGCTCAACGACATCGCCTCGCCAGCCGGCAAGATCGCCGGCGCCGCGCAGGCGCGACGCGGCCGCGCGGTGCTGCATCACGTGACCATGGCCTACGACATCGACGCCGGCAAGATGCTCGAGGTGCTGCGCATCGGCCGCGAGAAACTGTCGGACAAGGGCACCACCAGCGCACAGAAGCGGGTCGATCCCTTGCGCAGCCAGACCGGCATGGCCCGCGAAGCGGTGATCGACGTGCTGGTGGAAAGTTTCCGCAAGCGCCACGGCGGCCTGACCGCGGACCGGTTGCGGCCGCAGGAACTCGAACGCGCGCAGGCGCTCGTGCGCGACAAGTTCGCGACCGCGGAATGGACCGCGGTCGTGCCCTGACGACTGCGGTCGCGGCCTCTACGGAACCGGCGTTCCCTGCGGACTGACCAGCGACCATTGACCCCACTTGTCGCTGACGCCATGGCCGGCCGTGTGCCCGGCACCGCCGTCGGCGGCGTAGTGGTAGAGCGGATGGCCCGCGTACGTGACCTGCAGGCTGCCGTCGGCGCGCTGGATGGTGCCGATGTTGCCGGCCTCCAAACCGGGCGTGTGGGTCGGCACTGCATCGACCACCGTCATCGGCGGCCACACATGGGTGCAAGCTTGGTCGCACTTGCTGCCGTCCGTGTCGCCCTGCAGCGTATACAGGGCCGAACCGGCGCTGTTCGCCAGGTACGGCGCCGGTCCGCCTTCGGTGGCCACGATCAGGGGATTGGAGCCGGTCGTGCCGGTGTTGACCGCTACCGGGGCTTCACCCGGGACATTGGTCGCGGCCGGGTCGACCTGGGCATCCGACATCGCGCCGCTGGCCTGGCCGTCGTCGAGCTGCGAACCGGTATCGCGGCTGCAGGCCGTGCCGGCGAGCGCTGCGAGGATCGCGGCTGCTAGGAATGGGTTGCGCATCGGCATCGCCTCCGGACTAGTGACGTCCCGGTTATAGGCGCGCGCCCGTGAATGCGCGGTCGCGGCCCGCTAGCGCAGCTGGCTGTCCTTGCTGCCGCGGCGGTTGTAACCCGCGCCCGCGGCCTCTTCCTGGTCCTGCGCTTCCTGGCAGGGCACGCACAGGCGCACGCCGGGCATGGCCTTGCGCCGCGCCTCCGGAATCGGGGCGTCGCATTCTTCGCAATGACTGAGACCCGGACCCTGCGGCAGGCGGCTGCGCGCGCGCTTGATCGCGTCCTCGACGGTCGCGTCGATCTGGTCCTGCACAGCGGTGTCGCCTGCCCATCCGGTCGCCATGGGGCGGATCATAGCGCCGCCTGCATTAATCGTCCTGAACCCCGTTAGCGGCAGCCTCACGCGGCCTCATCCGCTGGCTAACGCCCGGTTTCCTAGGCTTTGCGCACGGCCCAATCCCGGGCCCGCGAGGAGAACGAGATGCCGAACAACCAGAAGAACACTGGCATGCAGAACCAGAAACAGAACAAGGGCACCCAGGACAACACCAAACGCACCACAGCGAACAGCAATGCCAACCAGGGCCAGTCCACCCGCCAGTCGTCCGGCAAGAACCAGCAGCAGGAAGACCAGCGCAACGCGACAAACCGGAGCCGCGACCGCTAGTTGCCCACATCGCCAGCTCCTCATCAGGCAACGGC
>JALYWW010000045.1 GCA_030852515.1 Pseudomonadota bacterium | reverse complement strand
GTAGAGGACAAGGATGTCGGCCATGGGGCGAGTGTACCTTTGCTACCCTGCGCCGATGGAGCCGCTGGACTCGATCAATCGCTGGAGCGACCGCCTGCGCGACCGTGCCCGGGCCAGGTCGTTCTTCGGTTTCCTGTGGCGGCGCTTCCTCGACGACCGTCTGTTCGAGTCGGCTGGCGCGCTGGCCTACACCACGGTGTTCGCGCTGGTGCCGCTGTCGATGGTGGTGTTCGGCGTGCTGTCGGCGTTCCCGGTGTTCGACCAGTGGAGCGACCGGCTTACCGACTACATCTTCATCAACTTCGTGCCCAGCGCGGCGCGCAAGGTGCAGGACTACCTGCAGGGCTTCAGCGCCAACACCGGCCAGCTGACCGCGGCAGGCGTCGTGGCGCTGGTGCTGTCGGTGCTGATCACGCTGGTCAACGTCGAGGCCACCTTCAACCGCATCTGGCGGGTGCCGCTTGCGCGGCCGAAGTTCGGGCGCTTCCTGGTGTACTGGACGGTGCTGACCCTGGGCGCGCTGGTCGCCACCGCAAGCCTGGCCCTGTCGACCCAGTTCTTCGCCCTGGCGGTGTTCAAGACCGGGCTCGGGCGCCTGCTTGAGGAAACGATGCTGCGGCTGGCGCCGATGCTGATCGAGCTGCTGGCGTTCGCGGCGATCTACCGGGTAGTCCCCCATCGCACGATCAAGTGGCGGCATGCGGCGGTCGGTGCATTGCTGGCGGTGCTGTTGTTCGAACTGGTGAAGTGGGGCATCAGCCTGTACATCGGCAGTTTCGGCACCTACCAGAAGATCTACGGACCGCTGGCGTTCGTGCCGGTATTCCTGTTGTGGATCTACCTGGGCTGGGTGTCGGTCCTGCTCGGCGCCTCGTTCGCGTCGTCGATGTCGGCCTTCCGCTACCAGCCGGCGGCGATGCGCCTGCCGGAAGGTTTCGAGGTGTATGGCCTGCTGCGCCTGCTTGGCCGTTTCGCCGAAGCCCGGCGCGAAGGACGCGGCCTGCACAGCGACGAAATCCTGCTCCTCGAGCCGCTGCTCACCGATGCGCTGGTCCAGGAACTGCTCGGCCAGCTCGACAGGATCGACCTGGTCGCGCGTGCCGAAACAGGCGAATGGCTGCTCTCGCGCGATCTCGGCGACATGACCATGGCCGACCTCTACGAAGCCTGCCAGTTGCGCATCCCGATCGCCGAGGCGCACTTGCCATGCCGCGACGACGCGCTCGGCATGGCCGCCATTGCCGAACTCGACGAATTGCGCCTGCCGCTGCGCGACCTGCTCAAGCGTCGCGTCTCCAACGTTTACGAAGACCTGCCCAGGGAAACCGGATGAATCGTGCTTCATTGAATCGCTTGCTCCTGCCGTCGCTCGTCGCGTTGTCGCTGCTCGCTGCGTGCAAGCGCGAGGCCGAAGCCCCCGTTCCCGCGCCCGTACCGCAGCCCGCGCCCGTGGCGGCGCCCGAAACGCCGGCAGCGCAGTTCGAACGGCCGGCATTGAAAGTGACCACCGTCGATGGCGCCAGCTGGGACCTGGCCGCGCACCGCGGCAAGTGGGTGGTGGTGAATTTCTGGGCCACCTGGTGCGCGCCCTGCCGCAAGGAAATGCCCGAGTTGTCCGCGCTCGACGCGATGCGCGAACACATCGAGGTGATCGGCCTGGCCTACGAGGAAACCACGCCCGCCGAACTGCAGGCTTTCCTCGAGGAACATCCGGTGGTCTATCCGGTCGCGCTGGTCGACGTCTACGACCCGCCGGCCGATTTCGAAACCCCGCGCGGCCTGCCGATGACGTACCTGATCGCGCCCGACGGCAAGGTCGCGAAACGCTTCCTCGGCCCCGTCACCGCCGCCGAAATCGAAGCCGCCATCGCCTCCCCGTAGGAGCGGCCCCGTAGGAGCGGCGGAAGCCGCGATTGGCCCACGCAGGGCTTGACACCGGCCATTGTTTCTACTGTACTAGTGCACACAGTACAGATAGGACAGCCAGATGGCCCGTACCCGTGCCCTGATGCTCCAGATCGCCACCGGCGATCCGCGTCCGATCGGCAAGCAGATCGTCGACGCCGTGAGGATGAAGATCGCCACCGGCGAGCTCGATCCCGGCGACCAGTTGCCCAGCGTCCGCGGCCTGGCCCAGCAGCTGACGGTCAACCCCAACACCGTGGCCAAGGCCTATGCCGAACTCACCGCCGAAGGCTGGCTGGAGTCGCGCCAGGGCCTGGGCCTGTATGTGGCGCCGCCGCGGCAACGGTTGAGCGATGCCGAGCGCGAACGCCGCCTCGACGAGGCGATCCAGCGCTTCCTGCACGACGTCATCGCGCTCGATTACCCGCCTGACGAGGTGCAGGCGCGCCTGCATCACGAGTTTCTCGCGCTTGCACCGCGCAAGTCCGCCTGACCCCACCGGATCTCCTCCCAATGACCCATGACTACGTGATCGAAACCGTGGCGCTGACCAAGCGCTACGGCGACAAGCTCGCGCTCGACCAGCTCGACCTGTGCATTCCGCGCGGGCGCATCCACGCCATCGTCGGCGCCAATGGCGCCGGCAAGTCGACGCTGTTCCGGATACTGCTCGGTTTCATGCCGCCGAGTTCGGGCAGCGCCAGCATCCTCGGCCGCGACAGCCGCCTGCTTGCGCCGGCGGACCGCGCCAGGATCGGTTTCGTCAACGAGGAACACACCTTGCCCGGCTGGATGCGGGTGGCCCAGGTGACGGCGATGCAACGGCGCCAGTATCCGCGCTGGAACCAGCGCGCCTACGACGAGGTGATCGGCCACTACAACGTGCTGCCGACGCAGAAGATCGGCCAGCTTTCACGCGGCGAGCGCGCGGGCTTCAACCTGGCCCTGGCATTGGCGCAGTCGCCGGAGCTGCTGGTGCTTGACGAGCCTACGCTCGGGCTGGACGTCGTCGCCAAGCGCGCATTCCTGGAATCGCTGATGTACAGCAATGCCGCCGAGCAATGCACGGTCATCTACTGCTCGCACCAGATGGAGGAGATCGAGCGCGTCGCCGACAACCTGGTGATCCTGGAGCGCGGCCGGCTCATGCACATGTCGGCGCCGGAAGACTTCACCGCGCGGGTGTCGCTGTGGATCGCCGACGTGCCGTTCAAGGGGCCGGACCGGGCCAGCGTGCCGGGGCTGCTGGAGGTGCAGCGCATCGACGGGCTGCATCACTACCTGGTGATGGACCAGGACGAGGGTTTCGCCGACTTCCTGCGCGCCGCGGGCGCGCGCTCGGTGCAGGCCATGCCGGTCAGCCTGGACCGCGCCGTCAATGGATTCCTGGCCAAGAACCACGCGGCGCCGGCGGAGAAGCTCCAGTGAACAACCTTTTCTCTGCAGAACTGCTGCGCTTCCGCACTTGGGCCATCGTCGCCATGCTGGTGCACCTGGTCGTGCTCGGCTTCATGAGCAGGATCGTCGACCTGGCGCAGCAGCCCAGGGTCGTCTACCAGGTGTTCGGCATGGTCTACATGGCCGCCGGCACCCTGCTGGGCCTCTACCAGATGGGCAGCTACCGGCGCCAGAACCATTGGCTCAACCTGCTGCACCGTCCGCTGCACCGGCATTGGATCGCCCTGGCCCTGTGCGGCGCCGGCGCGGTCGTGTGCCTGCTGGCGGTGGCGTTGCCGATCGCGTTGATCGCCGGTTACCAGGAAGTCATGACCGCGCGCGTGGTCGACCTGCGCCACTGGCTGCTGCCGCTCGCGGCGCTGCTGCTCGCGCTGTGCGGGTATCTCGCCGGTGCCTACGCGATGCTGGCGAACAAGCGATATGGGGTCGCGGTGGTGATGCTTCCGACCCTGTTCCTGTTCGCGCAGGCCGACGGCGTTGCGGCGCTCGCGGTGCAGTTGGTGGTGTTCGCGTACCTGGTACTGCTGGTCGGCATCGCCTTCAGGCCGAACCTGGGCGAACCGCCGCGCGGCGTCGGCGCGGTGGTCGCGACCGCGCTGCCGGTGCAGGTGGGTGCGTACTTCCTGCTGTGGATGCTGGGCATCGGTTACGAGCTGGCGTGGACCGCCACAGGCACCCATCCGCTGAACTCGCCCAGCCCGCCGCAGGGCGGCTACATCGAAGCCAGCCGCGCCGAACCCAAGGACCGGCTGCTGGCGGGGATCGCCGACAGCCGCCATCCCGACGCGCCAATGTGGCAGGCGCAGGTTGCGCTGTCCGAGGTGTCGGTGATCTATCCGATGCGCGAGCTTCCGCGCCGCCACCAGCTCACCAACACCATGCAGCCGCCGGAGTTCGACGATCCAGAGCGCCCGATCCGCTGGGTGTTCAGCCACGACCGCATGCGTTTCGTCGGCTACGGCGTGCTCGACAGGCAACCGCGCGGCGAACTCGGCGCAGGCCTTGCGCAAGACGACTTCCCCGGTCCGGCGCTGCCGTATGCCGACAACATCGTGTTCACCCCGACCGTCGCTTATCAGTACGACCCGGAGCAGCAACGCCTGTTCCCGCGGGTTCGTCTTCCGCAGGGAGAAGTGTTCGCCAGCCCGCCTGGTGCCGCTGGCGAGAACATCGCGGTGTTGAGCAACCGCGCGCTCTACTTCTATCCGGGACGCGAAGCCAGCAACACGCTCGATCCCTTGCAGCCGCTGCTGCGGGTGCCGCTGCCGGGGCCGGTCGGCGAGCTGATGAGCGTCGAGCTGATTGAGCTGCTGGATGGCTACCTGCTGTCGTTCACCTATACCTATGGCGCATGGGCGGGCGAAGTCATCCCGAGCCAGCAGGTGCTGCGCGTCGATGGTGCAGGCAAGGTGGAACTGGTGGCGCGGCGCACGCTGGGCTTCGACCTGCCGCGCGCCTACACGATGCGCACCTGGTGGCTGTCGCCGGTGCTGCGCGGGTTCGCGCTGTCGGCGCAGCGGCTGTTCGCAGCCCCGAACCCGCTGGATGACGGCGAGCTAGCCCCGCCGCCGCGCGACATCGTGGTCCTTGCGGTGGTGTTGTGCCTGCTGTCGCTGCTTGCTTCGATCTGGCTGACCAGGCGCCAGCGGCTGACGCCGCCGGCGCGCTGGGCCTGGGTGCTGGCCTGTGGCGTGATCGGGCTGCCGGCGTTGCTGGGCCTTTGGCTGCTGTTCCCGGTGCGCGAACGATGAGGACCTTGTCGCTCCTGATGGTGCTGCTGGCCTGTGCGGGCCAGGCGCTGGCCGCTGATGCCGGTGCGCTGCGGGTGGCGGTGGCCGCCGAACAGGCGCGCGCGCCTGCCGCGCCGCAACCACGGGAGGCCTTCCTCGACAGCCGTGCAGTGCAGGTGGTGCGACTGTCGCCGGATGGGCGTCATGTCGCCTACCTGCGCGACGAAGGCGAAGCGCGCAGCCTCTGGCTATTGTCGACCGGCGACGGTGGCGACGCGCGACGCCTGTTGCCGCGTACCGACGCGGACAGCTTGCTGTGGTCGCACGACGGGCGCTGGCTGTTCCTGGCGTCGCCGCGTTCGCTGGCCAGCCTGTCGCTGGATGGCGGCGGTGGCGTGCGCGTGCCGCTGATGGGCCTGGAACGCCGCCGGCTGATGCAGGTCGACTCGTCGCAGCCAGCAGCCGTGATCCTGCGCGAGCGGGTGCGCGATGCCGGCGGCGAACGCTGGCGCATCGTGCGCATGGATGCGCGCGGCCAGCGCAGCGTGCTGCGCGAGGACCCGCGCTGGGTGCACGACGTGGCTTTCGATGCGCAAGGCCGGCTGGTGGGGCTGTCGCGTTTCGAGGGCGGCCCCAATGAGGCCGGCTACAACGCGATCCACCATGTCGAGCCGGACGGCAGCCTGCGCATGCTGCGCAGGCTGGAGCCGATGGCACGCGGCGAGCTGCTGGCAGCGATGGCCGACGGCAGCCTGCTGCTGCGCGGCGAGACCGGCGGCAACCTCGGCCGCCTGCTGCGACTGGGCATCGATGGCACGCTGCGGACCCTGCACGTGGATCCGCGCGGCAAGGCGGACCTGGAGCAGGTCGCGCTGGATCCCGTGACGCAGGAACCGCTGGTCGTGAGCTATCGCAGCACGGTTGCCGCGACCTACGGGTTGGGCCCGGCACGCGACCACGTCGATGCGATCGTGGCGCATTTCCCGGGGCGCGACGTCGGCATCGAGGTTGGCCGTGGCGCCGACGCCTGGTGGCTGGTGTCCGAGCGCGACAGCACCCTGCGCGACCCGCACTGGCATCTCTACGATCCGCGCACCGGCGCTTTCCGCTCCATCCTCGAACAAGGTCGGAACAGCTCGCGCGCGCTTCCGGAAGCGTCGCTGGCGCGCAAGATCGCGTTTTCCTATCCGGCCTCGGACGGAATGCAGGTGCGCGGCTTCCTGCTGCTGCCGCCCGGCGCGGACCCGGCGACGTTGCCGCTGGTTGCGCACGTGCACGGCGGCCCGATCAACCATTTCCGTCCCGGCTACGATGGCATCGCGCAGATGCTGGCCAATCGTGGCTACGCGGTGTTCCAGTCCAACTTCCGTGGTTCGACCGGGCATGGCCGCGAGTACATGTTCGCCTCGCGCGGCGACTACGGGAACGGCCGCGTGCAGCAGGACATCGTCGACGGCGTGCGCCACCTGCTGGCACGGGGCATCGGCGATCCGGATCGTATCGGCATCGTCGGCCATTCCTTCGGCGGCTACTCGGCGTTGCTTGGCGTGACCTTCGCGCCCGACCTGTTCAAGGTCGGCGTGGCCGGCGCGCCACCGGCGGACCTCGCCTGGTCGATGCAATGGCTGCTCGATGCCGGCGACCAGGGCGACCTGCCGGACCGTTCGCTGCTCGCATCGCTGCAGGCCTTGCGGATCGATCCCACCGATCCGGCGACTTATGCGCGGTTGCATGCACAGTCGCCGGCAGTCAATGCGGCGCTGATGCGACGGCCCTTGCTGCTGATGGCAGGCGCCGCGGACCGCACCGTTGCGATCCGGGAGGTTGTGCATTACGCCGCCAAGCTCCAAACCCTCGGCAAGCCGGTCACGCTTTACGTTGAACCCAATGGCGGTCATTCGCCGCGCGATCCACTGCCGCGCGAGGCCTATGCCTACCTGATGGAATCGATGTTGCACGCGCACCTGGGCGGTGCCGCGCCGGAGCCGCCGGGGGCGCGACTGAAGGCATACCTGCGCGCGAACATTCGCCTCGCCGGCCCGGAATTCGCCGGCCGGAAGCCGGCCGGACAGAAGTAGCTTCAGCGCTCGCGCAGGCGCGGGCGCAACGTCGCCAGGTTGCACGGCCTGGTGCGCGCATCGAGCTGCGCGCGGATGATCTGCCCCCAGGCCGTGCGGCAGGCCGAGGTCGAGCCGGGCAGGGCGAACAGGAAGGTGCCGTTGGCCAGGCCCGCGAATGCGCGCGACTGCAGCGACGACGTGCCGATTTCCTCGAAGCTGATCGCGCGGAACAGTTCGCCGAAGCCGGGCATCTGCTTGTCCAGCAACGGCAGCAGCGCTTCCGGGGTCGAGTCGCGGCCGGTGAAGCCGGTGCCGCCGTTGACGAGGATGCCGTCGACCGCCTCGTCGGCGATCCATTGCGAGACCTGCGCGCGCAGCTGGTAGCGATCGTCCGGGAGCAGGGCGCGCGCGTGCAGGCGGTGGCCGGCCTCGGCCAGCGCCGCCGCCAGCCAGTCGCCGGAGTTGTCCTCGGCCAGCGTGCGCGAGTCGGAGACCGTGAGCACGCACAGCGACAGGGCGATGAACTCGGCGCCGGTGCTCATCGGGTGTACACCGAATACCACTGCGACTCGTCCTCGTTCCAGCCGGCAGCGCGGTACAGGGCGCGTGCGGGCGCGTTGTCGCGCGTGGTCTCCAGCATCACCCCGGCAGCGCCCTGCTCGCGGGCGAAGCCGGCCGCTGCGTCCAGCAGGGCGCGGGCGACGCCGCTCCGGCGCGCGCCATCGGTCACGAACAGGTCGTTGAGCAGCCAGGTCCGCGCAGTGCGCACCGACGAGAAGATCGGGTACAGCTGGGTGAAGCCGAGCACGGAAGCGCCACGCTCGGCCAGCAGCACCACCGAATCCATGTTGGCGAAGCGTTCGGCCAGGAAATCGCGCGCACGCACCGGATCCGACGGCTGCGCATAGAACACGCGATAGGCGTCGAACAGCGGCACCAGCGCGTCCAGGTCGGCGGCGGAGGCACGGCGGATGTTGGTCGTCTGCATGGCCGCAGTCTATTCCCTGCCCAGGCGGGCCAGGTCGTCGGCCTGCTGTTCGCGCACGAGTCGTTCGACCAGCGCGTCGAGATCGCCCTCCAGCACGTTGGGCAGGTCGTACAGGGTCAGGCCATCCACCCGGTGGTCGGTGATCCGGCCCTGCGGGAAGTTGTAGGTGCGGATGCGCTGGCTGCGGTCGCCGCTGCCGACCTGCAGCTTGCGGTCCGCTGCCTGGGCGGCCATGCGCTTCTCGAGCTCGGCTTCGACCAGCATCGCCTTGAGTCGTTTCATCGCCTTGTCGCGGTTGGCGTGCTGGCTGCGCTCGGTCTGGTTTTCCACCACCACGCCGGTGGGAAGATGGGTGATGCGAATCGCCGAATCGGTCTTGTTGACGTGCTGGCCGCCGGCGCCGGAGGAGCGGAAGGTGTCGACCTTGAGGTCGGCCGGGTTGATCTCGATGGAATGGTCGCTGGTGTCCTCGGCGATGATCGCCACCGTCGCGGCCGAGGTATGGATGCGGCCCTGCGATTCGGTTTCCGGCACGCGTTGCACGCGGTGCGTTCCCGACTCGAACTTGAGCCTGGAATACGCGCCGCGGCCCTCGATGCGGGCGACGATTTCCTTGAACCCGCCGTGTTCGCCCGGGCTTGCCGATTCCACCTCGACTTTCCAGCGCTGGCGCTCGGCGTAGCGCGAGTACATCCGGAACAGGTCGCCGGCGAAGATCGCGGCCTCGTCGCCACCGGTGCCGGCACGCACTTCGAGATAGAGGTTGCCCTCGTCGCGCGGGTCCTTAGGCACCAGCTGCGCCATCAGTTCGGCTTCGAGTTCCTCGAGGCGCTGGTTGGCGGCCGCGATTTCCTCGTCGGCGAGTTCGGCCAGTTCCGGATCGTTGCGCATCGCCTGCGCTGCGGCGAGGTCGTTGCGCGCGCGGGCTTCGGCGGCCAGCGCGGTGGCCACCGGCTCCAGCTGCGAGAACTCGCGCGACAGGTTGCGGAAGCGCTCGGCATCGGCGGCCGCGCCAGGATCGGCGAGCAATCGTTCCAGCTCTTCGCGTCGCTCGGCGAGCAGCTCGAGCTTGCGGCGCAGGCTGGGTTGCATCAGTTGTCCTTGTCCGTTGGAAACAGCTTCTCGCTGGCGCGTGCCAGCGTGTTGTCGCCTTCCAGGGCCGCCTGGCGCAAGGCCACGGTCGGCGCATGCAGCAGGCGGTTGGTCAGGGTGTTGGCGAGGAATTCCATGACCGCGCCAGGGTCGTGGCCGGCCGCGAGCTGCTGCCTGGCCCTGGCCAGGATCTCGTCGCGGGCGCTTTCGCCGTGCGCGCGCAGGCGCTTGACCGGCTCGACCCGGCCGCCAGCCAGCTGCGCCTCGACGAAGCGCGCGACCTGCAGGTCGACGATGGCTTCGGCGGCATCCGCCGCTTCGCGCCGGCTGCGGCGGTTGTCCTCCACCGCGCGTTCGAGGTCGTCGATGGTGTAGAGGAAGGCGTCCTTCAATTCGCGGACCGCCGGTTCGATGTCGCGCGGAACCGCCAGGTCGAGCAGCAGCATCGGCCGGTGCCGGCGCTGCGCCAGCGCCGCATCCACCTGCGCGCGGCGGATCACCGGTTCGCGGCTGGCGGTCGCCGAGAACACGATGTCGGCTTCGGCCAGGTGGCGCTGCAATTCCTCCAGCGGCAACGCGACGCCACCATGGCGGCTGGCCAGGTCCTGGGCATGGGCAAGGGAGCGGTTGGCGACCAGCAGGCGCTTGACCTTGTCCAGGTGCCGCGCGACCAGTTCGATCGTTTCGCCGGCGCCGACCAGCAGCACCACGGCGTCTTCCAGCCGCGAGAACGAGTCCTGCGCCAGGCGCACCGCGGTGGATGCCACCGACACCGGGTTCGCGCCGATGCGGGTATCGGTGCGCGCGCGCTTGGCGGCAACGAACGCCTGCTGGAACAACCGGTCGAGCTGGCCTCCCAGCGCGCCGGCGCCACGCGCCGCGGCCCAGGCCTGCTTGACCTGGCCAAGGATCTGCGGTTCGCCCAGCACCAGCGAGTCCAGGCCGGTCGCGACCCGGAACAGGTGGCGGACGGCGTCGGCATCCCGGTGGCGATAGAAGTAGGCGCCCAGGTCCTGCCCCTGCGCATCGGCCGGGTGGCTGGCCATCCAGGCGTCGAGCGCGCTGCCGTCGTCATCGGCCACCGCATACAGCTCGGTCCGGTTGCAGGTCGACAGCAGCACCACCTCGCGCACGCCCTCCAGGCGCCGCAGCGACTCCAGCGCCGCGGGCAGGGCGTGGTCGGCAAACGCCACCCGTTCGCGCAGTTCGATGGGCGCGGTCTGGTGGTTGATGCCGATGGCGAGGAGGGTCATGCGAATGCGAGGACGTTCAGGTGCGTGCGCTAAGCTTCGGAAGCAACAGGGCCGCCATTTTACGGCCCGCCCGCCGTGGATGCCCGCAATGCCCGTTTTCCGCCTTCGCCCGCCCGTATCCCTCGCCCTTGCCACGACCCTGGCACTGGCGGCGGCGCCCGGGTTCGCGGCGACGCCGGATACCCGCGACGACTTGCTGCAGGCCACGATAGCCGGCGAATTCGCGCTCCAGGCCGGCAAGCTCGACGAAGCCGCGAAGTGGTACCTGCAAGCCGCCCGTTCCGCGACCGGCGATGTCGGGCTGGCCGAGCGGGCTGCAAGCATCGCCCTGGTTGCCGGGGGTGATGGCGGTGACGATGCGGGTGCGGTGGCGGCATTGCGCCTGTGGCGCGAGCGCGCACCCGATTCGTTGGCCTTGCAGGCCGCGGAGATGGTGCTGGCGTTGCGTACCGGCGACGAAGCGATGGCGCGCGGCCGACTGGCCAGCCTGCTGGGGGCCGGCGATCGCAAGGGCTGGCAACGCGCGCTCGCGGCGATGGACGGTGGCCGCGATCCCAAGCTTGCAGCCAGGCTGCTCGGGGAAGCGGTCGACCGCGGCCTGGTCCCGGACGACCTGCAGGCGTGGCTGGCTTTCGGTGGCCTTGCCCAGCGCCTGGACGAACCCGCGCTCGCCGCGCGCATCGTCGATGCGGTGATCGCCCGCTTCCCCGACGAACCCCGGGTGGCGCTGCTGCATGCCAGCCAGTTGCGTGAAAGCGGCAAGCCCGACGAAGCGCGCAGGATCCTGGCCGGCCTCGAAACCACGACCGCCGACGAGCCGGACCTGCGCCTGCTGGTGGCGGGCGAATACGACGCGCTCGGCGATCCGGTTGCCGCCGCCAGGGTGCTCGGGCAGGGGCCGCAGGACGACCGCAGCTACCGGCTGCGCGCGGCCCTGCTTGCACGCGCGGAAGATCGCGAAGCGCTGGGCGCGCTGTACGCAACCCTGGAACGCGATTCGTCGCGCCCGGATCCGCGTCGCCGCCTGCTGCTGGGCCAGGTCGCGGAATTCCTCGAACAGCATGCCGATGCCCTGCGCTGGTACCGCAGCGTGCCCGGCGGCGACGAACGCTGGGTGGCGGCCTTGCGCGCCGCCAGCGTGCTGCACGAACTGGGCCGCGACAGCGAAGCATGGGACGCATTGCATGCGCTGCAGGCCGAGGCCGACGCGGAAGACGAACTGCGCCGTGATGCCTACCTGCTGGAAGCCGAGCTGCGCCACGATGCCGGCGACGGCGACGGCGAACTCGATGCCTTCGCCCGCGGCCTGGCCGCCTTCCCCGACGACGGCGCGCTGCTGTATTCGCGCGGCCTGGCCTGGGAGCGGCGCGACGACATCGCCCGCGCGGAAGCCGACTTCCGCCGCATCCTGGTCGCCGATCCCGAGAACATCGCCACCCTCAATGCGCTGGGCTACACCCTGGCCGATCGCACCGATCGCTACACCGAGGCACTGGAGCTGATCGACCGCGCGCGCGTGGCCGATCCGGACAACGCCGCGATCATCGACAGCTATGGCTGGGTGCTGTATCGGCTGGGCCGCAACGAGGAGGCGCTGGTCCAGCTGCGGCGCGCGTTCTCGTTGCAGAAGGATCCGGAAATCGCCGCGCACCTGGCCGAACTGCTCTGGGTCGTCGGCCAGCGCGAGGAAGCGCGGCGCTATTTCGAGGAGAGCCGCAAGCTCGATCCCGAGAATCGCGCGCTCAAGCGCGCGCTGCAGGAGACCGGTGCATGACCCGCCGGTTTCGCGCGGCAACGGCGATCGCGCTCGCGCTGGTGTTGGCCGGTTGCGCCACCACCGCGCCGCGCGCGCCGTTGTCGCCCGCGGCCCGCGCCGCGGCCATGGAGCAGCAGCAGGCGCGCGAAGCCGCGCTGGCGGCCCGGCCCGACTGGACCCTCGCCGGCCGGGTTGCCTTGAGCAACCAGGGGCGCGGCGGCAGCGGCCGGATCGACTGGGAGCAACGCGACGCCGCGTTCGACGTCGAGCTCAGCGCGCCGATCACGCGCAAGGGCTGGCGGCTGAGCGGCGACCCCGGGTCGGCGCTGCTGGAAGGGCTGGATGGCGGCCCGCGCATCGGCGCGGACGCCGCCATCCTGCTGCGCGAAGCCACCGGCTGGGACATCCCGGTGCAGGCGCTGGCGCACTGGGTGCGCGGCGCGCGCGCGCCCGGCGGGCAGGCGCAGCTGGCGTTCGATGCCGACGGCCGCCTGGCGCGCCTGCGCCAGGACGGTTGGACCCTGGAATACGCCGACTGGCAGCAGCAATCCGATCCGGCGGCCCCGTGGTTGCCGATGCGGGTCACCGCCGAGCGCGATACCGCCCGGGTCAGGTTGGTCGTGGACACATGGTCGGTGCCATGACCGATGGCTGGTCGGCGTGGCCGGCCCCGGCCAAGCTGAACCTGTTCCTGCGCATCCCCGGCCGCAGGGCCGATGGCTACCACCTCCTGCAGACCGTGTTCCGGATCCTGGACTGGGGCGACAGCCTGCGCCTGCGGCCGCGCGAAGACGGACGCATCGTCCGCCACGGCGACCTGCCGGCCGGGCTGGACGCGGATGCCGACCTCGCGGTTCGCGCGGCCCGGCTGCTCGCAGATGAGGCGAATGTCAGTCAAGGTGCAGACATCTTCGTCGAAAAGCACATCCCTGCCGGCGCAGGCTTCGGCGGTGGTTCGTCCGATGCAGCCACCGTGCTGGTGGCGCTGGATGCGCTCTGGGGCACCGGCCTGGGCCTGGACCGGCTGGCCGGGATCGGCTTGCGCCTGGGCGCCGACGTCCCCGTTTTCGTCCGCGGCGACAATGCCTGGGCCGAAGGCGTGGGCGAGATCCTGACCTCGGTGACGCTGGCTCCCGCCTGGTACCTGCTGGTGGACCCCGGGGTCCACACGGCGACCGCGGAATTGTTCCAAGCCCCTGAATTGACGCGGGATGCCGCGCCCGCGACAATATCCGACTTCGTTTCGGCAGCTGTGGGACAGCCTGCCCAGCTCGGCAATGCGTTCGAGCCGGTGCTGCGCAGCCGCGAACCGGCCGTCGAGGCTGCGTTTGCCGCGCTTGCGCGCGTCGGCCAGCCGCGATTGACCGGGACAGGCAGTGGCTGTTTCGTCGAATTCGGGGATCGCGTCCAGGCGCAGGCGGCATTGCGACAACTGCCGCCGGGCCTGCGGGCGTGGATCGCCGAAGGCGCGGCGCGGTCTCCGTTGCACGTAGCGTTGGATGCGTTCCGCCTGCAGGGGCGTCGCCAAGAGGCCCAAGGCACCAGGTTTTGATCCTGGCATTCGCAGGTTCGAATCCTGCCGCCCCTGCCAACATCGCTGCATGCAACACCGTTCTTCCGAAGACCACACCAGGGCGCGAAATGACAATGCAGGACGATCGCAACTTGCTGGTCTTCACCGGCAACGCCAACCGGCCGCTCGCGAACGAGGTGTGCAAGCAGTTGGGCGTGCGCCCGGGCAGGGCGCTGGTGGGCCGTTTCTCCGACGGCGAGGTGCAGGTCGAGATCGAGGAGAACGTCCGCGGCCAGGACGTGTTCGTGATCCAGCCCACCTGCGCGCCGAGCGCCGAGAACCTGGTCGAGCTGCTGGTGCTGATCGACGCGCTCAAGCGCGCATCGGTGGCCAGCGTGACCGCGGTGGTGCCGTACTTCGGCTACGCCCGACAGGATCGCCGCCCGCGCTCGGCGCGGGTGCCGATCACGGCCAAGGTCGCGGCGCAGATGTTCTCGACGGTGCGTACCGACCGGGTGCTCACCATCGACCTGCACGCCGAGCAGATCCAGGGTTTCTTCGACATCCCGGTCGACAACGTGTACTCCTCGCCGCTGCTGCTGGCCGATATCTGGCGCAACCACGGCACGAAGGACATGGTGGTGGTGTCGCCGGACGTGGGCGGCGTGCTGCGGGCGCGGGCCATCGCCAAGCGCCTCGACGACGCCGACCTGGCGATCATCGACAAGCGCCGCCCGAAGGCCAACGTCGCCACCGTGATGAACATCATCGGCGACGTGTCCGGCAAGGTCTGCGTGCTGGTCGACGACATCGTCGACACCGCCGGCACCCTGTGCGCGGCGGCTGCGGCGCTCAAGGCGCAGGGCGCGACCAAGGTGGTCGCGTACTGCACCCATCCGGTGCTCTCGGGCGCCGCGATCGAGAATGTTTCAAAGGCCGCGCTGGACGAGCTGGTGGTGACCGACACCATCCCGCTGTCCGAGGCGGCGAAGGCCTGCGGCAAGATCCGCCAGCTCGGCGTCGCCGAGCTGCTTGCGGAAACCATCCGTCGCATCGCCTTCGGCGAATCGGTCAGTTCGCTCTACGTGGACTGACCCACACGGCTCCCCTGGTCGCGGGGGAGTCGCCATCGCCGCCGCGAGGCGGTCCATTGCAAGCAAAGTGAGTAATCGAAATGTCCGAACACAAGATCACGGCGACCAGCCGCAAGGACGAGGGGAAGGGTGCGAGCCGCCGCCTGCGTCATGCGGGCCAGGTCCCGGCCATCGTCTACGGCGGCAAGTCCGAGCCGAAGAGCATCCAGCTCGAGCACGAGCGCACCTGGCTGCTGAGCCAGCAGGAGTGGTTCTACGCGTCGATCATCGACCTGGACGTCGACGGCAAGACCGAAAAGGTCCTGCTGCGCGACATGCAGCGCCATCCGTACAAGCAGCGCATCATGCACCTGGACTTCCAGCGCGTCAGCGCCAATGAAGCCATCCGCGTCGCGGTGCCGCTGCACTTCACCAACCTCGACAAGTCCGTCGCCGGCAAGACCGCCGGCGTGGTCGTCACCCACGAGCTGAACGACGTCAACATCAGCTGCCTGCCGGGCGACCTGCCGGAGCACATCGAGGTCGACCTGACCGGGCTGAAGCCGGGCGACACCATCCACCTGTCGCAGGTGGCGCTGCCCAAGGGCGTGGAAGTGCCGGAGCTCAGGCTCGGCGCCGACCACGACGTGGCGGTGGTGATGGCGCGTTATGCCCGCACCGAGTCGGAAGAGACCGTCGAGGGCGCCGGCGAGGTTGCCGAGGGCGAGGCGCCCGCAGCCGAAGAAGGCAAGGGCGAGTAATCGCCCGTTGCCGGCGCGCCCGTCGCGGGCGTGCCGGCGCGTGCGTTCGCGATGGCGGGCCTCCGGCTCATCGTCGGGCTGGGCAATCCCGGTCCGGAACACGCCAGGACCCGGCACAACGCCGGGTTCTGGTTCGCCGATGCCCTGGCCGAACGCGAGGGCGAGCGTTTCGGCCTGGAATCCAAACTGTTCGGCGAGACCTGCAAGGTCCACCTCGCCGGGCAACCGGTCTGGCTGCTGAAGCCGGCCACCTACATGAACCTGTCGGGCAAGTCGGTCACCGCCGCCTTGCGCTACTGGAAGATCGAACCCGAAGAGGCGCTGCTGGCGCACGACGAACTCGACCTCGCGCCCGGTATCGCGCGGCTCAAGTTCGACGGCGGCCATGGCGGCCAGAACGGGCTGCGCGACACCATGCAACTGCTCGGCCACGGCCGGTTCAAGCGGCTGCGCATCGGCATCGGCCACCCCGGCCACAAGGACCGGGTGACGCCCTGGGTGCTGGGCAAGCCGGGCCGCGACGACGAGGCCGCGATCCTGCGCGCCATCGACGACGCACTCGACGTGCTGCCGCTCGCGGTGGCCGGCGATTTCAACGAGGCGATGAAGCGCCTCAATACGGGTAGGGATTAATGGGCATCAAATGCGGCATCGTCGGCCTGCCCAACGTGGGCAAGTCGACCCTGTTCAACGCGCTGACCAAGGCGGGCATCGCCGCGGCCAACTTCCCGTTCTGCACGATCGAGCCCAACGTGGGCGTGGTCCCGGTGCCGGACGAGCGCCTCAATGCGCTGGCCGCGATCGTCAAGCCGCAGAAGTGCATCCCCACCGCGGTCGAGTTCGTCGACATCGCCGGGCTGGTCGCCGGCGCGGCGTCGGGCGAGGGCCTGGGCAACAAGTTCCTGGCCCATATCCGCGAGGTCGACGCGATCTGCCACGTGGTCCGCTGCTTCGAGAACGACGACGTCATCCACGTCAACAACCGGGTCGACCCGATCGCCGACATCGAGACCATCGACACCGAGCTGGCCCTGGCCGACCTGGAGTCGGTGGACAAGGCCCTGCAGCGCGCAGAGCGCGCGGCCAAGACCGGCGACAAGGACGCCAAGGCGCGGGTCGAGGTCCTGGCCCGGGTCCGTGCCGGGCTGGACGCGGGCAGGCCGGCGCGCGCGCTGGGCCTGACCGAGGACGACCGCGCCGAGGTCCGCGACCTGTTCCTGCTGACCCTGAAGCCGGTGATGTACGTGGCCAACGTCCTCGAGGACGGGTTCGAGGGCAATGCCCACCTGGACGCGGTCCGCGCCCGGGCGGCGGGCGAGGGCGCCGAAGTGGTGCCGGTATCGGCCGCCATCGAGGAAGAGTTGAGCCAGCTCGAGGACGAGGACCGCAATGCCTTCCTCACCGACCTCGGCCTGGAGGAGCCGGGCCTGAACCGGGTGATCCGGGCGGCCTACAAGCTGCTGGGCCTGCAGACCTACTTCACCGCCGGGGTCAAGGAAGTCCGGGCCTGGACGGTGAAGGGCGGTTCGACCGCGCCGCAGGCCGCGGGGGTGATCCACACCGACTTCGAGAAGGGCTTCATCCGCGCCGAGACCGTCGGTTACGAGGATTTCATCCGCTACAAGGGTGAGGCCGGGGCGCGCGAGGCCGGCCGCCTGCGCCTGGAAGGCAAGGAATACCGCGTTCAGGAAGGCGACGTGCTGCATTTCCGCTTCAACGTCTGACCCTCCCGTGGCAGGGCCACCGTTGACAGCGAACGGGGGCCGCGTCAAAATCGCGGGCTGTTTCACCGGCTTTGACCCAGAACGACCGGAGGGATACCCAAGCGGCCAACGGGGGCAGACTGTAAATCTGCTGGCTTACGCCTTCGGTGGTTCGAATCCACCTCCCTCCACCAAGAATTTGCAACAGGTTTTCCTCCCGGCGCGGGAGTAGTTCAACGGTAGAACCTCAGCCTTCCAAGCTGATGGTGCGGGTTCGATTCCCGTCTCCCGCTCCATTGGACTCCAGGCGTCAGGCAATACCGCAAGACACGGCAAAAACACAGGTTTCAACGCTCACGTAGCTCAGTCGGTAGAGCACCTCCTTGGTAAGGAGGAGGTCGATGGTTCGATTCCATTCGTGAGCACCACCACACAACGTCAGCGAGACAGGCAGCCATGGCAAAGGGTAAGTTCGAGCGCACCAAGCCCCACGTGAACGTGGGCACGATTGGTCACGTGGACCACGGCAAGACGACGCTGACGGCGGCGCTGACGAAGATCGGTGCGGAGCGTTTCGGCGGCG
>JALYWW010000044.1 GCA_030852515.1 Pseudomonadota bacterium | reverse complement strand
GGCCCCTGCGCCCCGCCTCCCGCCCAGGCCAACCGAAGGGGGCAGGTTGACCGTAACCACCTGAAACCCCTACAATTCCGCTCCTGTCTGCCGCCTGCCCAAGGGCCGGCTGCAAGGCGGCGAAGAATAACTACAGAACAGGAAATACCAACATGTACGCAGTACTGGTCACCGGCGGTAAGCAATACCGCGTGATGGAAGGCGAGACGCTCCGCGTCGAGCTGCTCGGCGAGCACGAAGCCGGCAACGAGATCACGTTCGACAACGTGCTCATGCTGGGCGACGGCGAAGGCATCACCATCGGCGACGCGCTCAAGGGCGCCACCGTCACCGCCAAGGTCGTCGGCCATGGCCGCGCCGACAAGATCCGCATCGTCAAGTTCCGCCGCCGCAAGCACCATCGCAAGCAGATGGGCCACCGGCAGCACTACACCGAAATCCAGATCACCGGCATCGCCGGTGGTTCGAAGAAGTAAGGAGAAGCAGCCATGGCACATAAAAAGGGCGTAGGTTCCTCGCGCAACGGCCGCGACTCCAACCCGAAATACCTCGGCGTGAAGATGTACGGTGGCCAGGCCATCGAGGCCGGCAACATCATCGTCCGCCAGCGCGGCACCCAGTTCCATCCGGGTCCGGGCGTCGGCCTCGGCCGCGACCACACCCTGTTCGCGCTGGTCAACGGTACCGTTGACTTCGCGGTCAAGGGCCCGAAGAAGCGCCGCACCGTGAGCGTCGTTCCGGCTGCCTGAGGGTAGTCGCAACGATTGCGAGAGGCCCCGCTTCGGCGGGGCTTTTCGTTTTAGGATGGTCTTTCCATGAAGCTAGTCGACGAAGCAGAAATCACCGTCACTGCCGGCAACGGCGGCAACGGCTGCGTGGGCTTCCGCCGCGAGAAGTTCATTCCGCTGGGCGGTCCCGATGGTGGCGACGGCGGCAACGGCGGCGATGTCTGGCTGCAGGCCGACGAGAACCTCAACACCCTGGTCGACTTCCGCCACCAGCGCCAGTTCAAGGCGCAGCGCGGCGAGAACGGCATGGGCAGCCAGATGTACGGCAAGGGCGGAGAGGACAAGGTCATCACCGTCCCGGTCGGCACGGTGGTGGTCAACGTCGATACCGATGAAGTAATCGGCGACTTGACCCGCCATGGCGAGCGCCTGCTGGTGGCGCGCGGCGGCAAGGGCGGCCTGGGCAACATGCATTTCAAGAGTTCGACCAACCGCTCGCCGCGGCAGTCGACGTCGGGCGAGGAGGGCGAGCAGCGTTTGCTCAAGCTGGAACTGAAGCTGCTGGCCGACGTCGGCCTGCTCGGTTTCCCCAACGCAGGCAAGAGCACCTTCATTCGTGCGGTTTCGGCGGCTACACCTAAAGTCGCCGACTATCCGTTCACTACCCTGTATCCGAACCTCGGCGTAGTCAGCGTGGAGCCGCACCGCAGCTTCGTGATCGCCGACATCCCCGGCCTGATCGAAGGCGCGGCCGATGGCGCCGGGCTCGGCGCGCAGTTCCTGCGCCACCTGCAGCGCACGCGGCTGCTGCTGCACCTGGTCGACGTGGCGCCGGTGTCGTTCGAAACCGGCTCCGGCGGGGTGGAGGGCATTACCGCGGTAGAGCAGGTGCGCGCGATCGAGCGCGAACTCGGCCGGCACGATCCGGAGTTGCTGGACAAGCCGCGCTGGCTGGTATTGAACAAGGCCGACCTGATGTTCGAGGACGAGGCCCGCGAAGCCGCCGAAGCGGTCGTCGCCGAACTGGGCTGGACCGGCCCCTGGTACCTGACCTCGGCGATCTCGCGCGAGGGCACCTGGCCGATCATGCTCGACGTGCAGGCGTTCTTCGACCGGCTCCGCCAGGAGCAGGCCGAGGCGGAAGCCGAAGCGGATGCGAATCGCGAGCGGTAAAACCGGTGGCAACAAAAAACCCGGCCTGGGCCGGGTTTTTCGTGTGCGGCGCCTGGCTTGCTCAGGCGGCCTGCAGCGCCTTGATGCGCGCGGTCAGGCGGCTCTTGTGGCGAGCGGCCTTGTTGCGGTGGATCAGGCCACGCGCGCTGAAGCGGTCGAGGATCGGCTGGGCGACGTCGAACGCGGCCTTGGCGCCGGCGGCGTCATTGGCGTCGATCGCCTTGATCACCTTCTTGACGGCGGTGCGCAGCATCGAGCGCTGGCCGGCGTTGCGGGCATTGCGCACGACGGCCTGCTTGGCGCGCTTCTTGGACGACTTGATGTTGGCCACTGGGAATCCTGGAAACTGGGTAGGGTGAAAGGGTTGGCCACGGGTTTCGGCCCGGGCAGACAGGAAAGTATGGGCGATTCATGGACTTGCGTCAAGATATGAGCATGGAGAAAAAGTCCGGCCTGCTGCGTTCCACTGCCGTGTTCAGCTCGGTGACCTTCCTGTCCCGGATCGCCGGCCTGGTCCGCGACCAGGTCTATGCGGGGGTATTCGGGGCCAGCCCGGCCATGGACGCCTTCGTGGTCGCCTTCAGGATTCCGAACTTCATGCGACGGCTCTCCGCCGAGGGCTCGTTTTCGATGGCCTTCGTCCCGGTCCTGGCCGAGTACAGGGCGCGCGGCGACCATGCCGCGGTCAAGGCCCTGGTCGACCGGGTCGCCGGCACCCTGCTGGCGACGCTGATGGTGGTGACGGCGCTGGCGGTGCTGGCGGCGCAGTGGATCATGCCGGTGTTCGCCCCCGGCTTCGGTGCCGGCACGCCGCAGGGCGAACTGGCCGCGGACATGCTGCGGATCACCTTCCCGTATGCGCTGTTCATTTCGCTGGCATCGCTGGCGGGCGGCATCCTCAATACATATGGCCGCTTCGCGGTGCCGGCGCTGACCCCGGTGCTGATGAACCTGGCGATGATCGCCGCGGCGCTGGGCCTGGCGCCGTTGCTGGACGAGCCGGTAATGGCGCTGGCGTGGGGCGTGCTTGCCGCCGGCGTGTTGCAGCTGGCGGTGCAGTTGCCGTCCCTGGCCCGCCTCGGGCTGCTGCCTCGACCGCGCCTGGGCTTCGCCGACAGCGGCGTGCGCAGGATCATGAAACTGATGGTGCCGACCCTGTTCGGCGCCTCGGTCACCCAGGTCAACCTGCTGCTCAACACCATCGTCGCCTCGTTCCTGATCGGCGGCAGCGTCACCTGGCTGTACTACTCCGACCGCCTGCTGGAATTCCCGCTGGGCATGTTCGGGGTCGCGGTCGGCACGGTGATCCTGCCGCACCTGTCGGGCCGGCATGCGTCGACCGATCCGGACGGGTTCTCGAAAGCGCTCGACTGGGGTTTCAGGCTATGCCTGCTGATCGGCATTCCCGCCGCGCTGGGCCTGATCCTGTGCGCCGAAGCGCTGGTCGCGGCGCTGTTCCAGCATGGCGCCTTCGTCGCCAGCGATACCGCGATGACCCGCCTGAGCCTGGTCGCGCAAGCGACGGCGGTGCCGGCCTTCCTGCTGGTCAAGGTGCTGGCACCTGCGTTCTATTCGCGCCAGGACACGCGCACGCCGGTGAAGGCGGCGGTGGTTGCGGTGGTCGGCAACCTGCTGTTCACCGTGCTGCTGATGTCCGGATTGCTGCTCTACACCGATGCCGGACGGGCAGCGATGGAGGCCACTGGCGGCGACATGCTCGAAGCGCTGGGCCGGGTGCCCGGCGCGCACGCCTGCCTGGCGCTGGCGATTGGCCTGGCCGGCTGGCTCAATGCATTGCAGTTGTGGTGGTACCTGCGGCGCGCCGCGGTCTACACCGTGCAGCCGGGGTGGTGGCAATTCCTGCGCCAGCTGCTGGTCGCGGCGACGGGCATGGTCGCGGCGGTGCTGGTGCTGTTGTCGCTGTGGCAGGACTGGACGACCTGGCCGTGGTGGGAGCGCCTGTGGCGCCTGCTGGCAGTGGTCGGCGCCGGCGCTGCGGCCTATGTCGCATTGTTGTGGCTGCAAGGGATCCGCCTGCGCCATTTGCGTCATTGAAGGCCGTGCGCCGGCCCGCGCCGCTATACTTCAGGCATCCATGAACCGCCTGTTCCGCGACTGCTTCCGTGACTTCCGGGGCGCGACGCTGTGCCCGCAGGGCAGCGTGGCCTGCATCGGTGCCTTCGATGGCCTGCACCTGGGCCACCAGGCCTTGCTGCGCCACGCGGCGACGCGTGCGCGTGCGCTCGGCGTGCCGATGGTTGCGGTGGGATTCGAACCGCTGCCGCGCGAGTTCTTCGCCCGGCCAGTGCCGCCGCGCCTGTTGCTGCCGCGGGCCAAGGTGCTGGGCTTGCGCGAACATGGTGCCGACCTGGTCGGGCTGCTGCGCTTCAATGCACGCTTCGCGGCGATGAGCGCGGAAACTTTCGTGCATGAGCTGCTGGTCGAACGCCTGCAGGTGCGCGAAGCCTGGGTCGGTCCCGGGTTCCGCTTCGGCAAGCAGCGCGGCGGCGACCTGGCGACCTTGCAGCGGCAGGGCAGGGAGCACGGTTTCGAGGCGGGCGAGATCGCGCCGTTCCTGCTCGATGGCGAACGCGTTTCCAGCACGCGCATCCGCGCGGCCTTGCAGGAAGGGGATTTCGCGACCGCGACGAAGTTGCTCGGGCGGCCGTACGCGATCGGCGGCCACGTGGTGCGCGGCGCGCAACTCGGGCGCAGCCTCGGCTTCCCGACCGCCAACCTGCGCTTCGGCGGCAAGGTGCCGGCACTGTCGGGCATCTTCGCCACCCGCGTGCATGGCGTCGCGCCGCAGCCCTGGCCGTCGGTGTCGAGCTTCGGCACGCGCCCGACCGTGCAGGGCAGCGACGAACCCCTGCTCGAAGCACACCTGTTCGACTTCGATGGCGACCTGTACGGGCGCCGGATCGAAGTCGAGTTCGTCGCCCGGCTGCGCGACGAGCTGAAATTCGACGACCTGCCGGCACTGGTCGCGCAAATGCACCTCGATGCGCGCCAGGCGCGCGACATCCTCGGCAACGACATCAACATGAAACTCCAGACAAAGGCCTACGCGTGAGCGAACAGGACAGCAACCGCTACAAGGCCACGATCCATCTTCCGGCCACCGATTTCCCGATGCGCGGCGACCTGCCCAAGCGCGAGCCGGTCGCGCTCGCGCGCTGGGAGTCCGAAGGGTTGTATGCGCAGATCCGCGCCCACGCCAAGGGTCGGCAGCAGTGGGTATTCCATGACGGCCCGCCGTATGCCAACGGCGCGATCCATCTCGGCCACGCGGTCAACAAGGTGCTCAAGGACGCGGTGGTCAAGTCGCGCCTGCTGGCGGGTTTCGATGCGCCGTTCGTGCCGGGCTGGGATTGCCACGGCCTGCCGATCGAACTGGTGGTGGAGAAGAAGCATGGCAAGGTCGGGGTCAAGCTCGACGCGGTCGAGTTCCGCGCCAAATGCCGCGAGTACGCGACCGAACAGATCGATTTGCAGCGCGCCGACTTCAAGCGCCTGGGCGTGGTCGCCGACTGGGAGAACCCGTACCGCACGATGGACCTGGCCTACGAGGCCGACATCCTGCGTTCGCTGGCGAAGATCGTCGAACGCGGCCATCTCGCGCGAGGGGTGAAGCCGGTGTACTGGTGCTTCGATTGCGGTTCGGCGCTTGCCGAAGCGGAGATCGAATACCACGACAAGCAGTCGCCAGCGGTCGATGTCGCTTACGCGGCGCGCGATCCGAAGGCGCTGGCGGCGGTGTTCGGCGTCGAGGTCGACGACACGACCGAAGTCGCCGCGCCGATCTGGACCACCACGCCGTGGACACTGCCGGCGAGCCTGGCGATCAGCATCGGGCCGGAACTCGAGTACGTGCTGGTCGAGGGCCCGCGCAAGGCCGACGGCGGCCGCCGCCTGCTGGTGCTGGCCGAGGCGCTGGCGACGCGAGCGCTGCAACGCTACGGCGTCGACGAAACGAGCGTGCTCGGCAAGCCGGTGCAGGGTGCGGCGCTGGAGGGCGCGCTCATGGCGCATCCGTTCTACGCGACGCGCGACATCCCGCTGATCCTTGGCGACCACGTGTCGGCCGAGGACGGCACCGGCCTGGTGCATACCGCCCCCGGGCACGGGCACGACGATTTCGTCGTATCGCAGAAGTACGGCCTGGTCGACAAGTACGGCGCGGCCGAACTCAATCCGGTCGACGGCCGCGGCGTGTACCTGCCGTCGACGCCGCCCGCCGGCGATGTGGTGCTGGCCGGCAACCACATCTGGAAGGCCAACGCGATCCTGGTCGAGCTGCTGCGCGGCAATGGTTCGCTGCTGGCGCATGCCGACATCAATCACAGCTATCCGCACTGCTGGCGTCATCGCACGCCGGTCGCGTTCCGGGCCACGCCGCAGTGGTTCATCGGCATGGACCAGGCCGGCCTGCGCCGCGATGCACTGGAAGCGATCAAGGGCGTGAAGTGGGTCCCGGAATGGGGCCAGGCGCGCATCGCCAACATGGTCGACGGCCGTCCCGACTGGACCATCAGCCGCCAGCGCACCTGGGGCGTGCCGATCGCGCTGTTCCATCACCGCGAAACCGGCGACCCGCATCCCGACACCCCGGCGCTGATGCGCAAGGTCGCCGACATGGTCGAGCGCGAGGGCGTGGAAGCCTGGTACTCGCTGGATCCGGCATCGCTGATCGGTGATGAAGCGCCGCATTACGAGAAGGTCACCGACATCCTCGACGTGTGGTTCGACTCCGGCGCCAGCCATGCCTGTGTGCTCGCGCGACGTCCGCAGGATGCGTTGCACAAGCCGGCGGACCTGTACCTGGAAGGTTCCGACCAGCATCGCGGCTGGTTCCAGTCGTCGCTGCTTACCGGCGTGGCGATGGACGGCATCGCGCCGTATCGCGCCTGCCTGACCCATGGATTCACCGTGGACGCGCAGGGCCGCAAGATGTCCAAGTCGCTGGGCAACGGGATCGAGCCGCAGGAAATCATCAAGACCCTGGGCGCGGACATCCTGCGCCTGTGGATCCTGTCCACCGACTTCCGCAACGAGATGTCGCTGTCGCAGGAGATCCTCAAGCGCACCGCCGACAACTATCGCCGCATCCGCAACACCGCGCGCTTCCTGCTCGGCAACCTGCATGGCTTCGAGCCGTCGAAGCACCTGGCGGCGCCGGCCGACATGGTCGCGCTGGATCACTGGATCGTGCACCGCGCGTTCGAATTGCAGGAGCGGATCAAGGCCGCGTACGAACGCTACGATTTCGCGGAAATCGTGCAGGCGCTGGCCAACTTCTGCAGCGTCGACCTGGGCTCGCTGTACCTGGACGTGACCAAGGACCGCCTGTACACGATGCCGGAAGACTCGCGCGGGCGGCGCAGCGCGCAGACCGCGATGTACCACGTGTCCGAAGCAATGGTGCGCTGGATCGCGCCGATCCTGTCGTTCACCGCCGACGAGATGTGGAGCCACCTGCCGGCACCGGCCGGGGCCGGACGCGAGGGCAACGTGCTGTTCGCGACCTGGTACGAGGGGTTGGCACCACTGGGATCGGATGCGCCATTGTCGGCGGCCGATTTCGACAGGCTGCTCGACCTGCGCGACGAAGTGGCCAAGGTGCTGGAGCCGATGCGTGCGGCCGGCGAGATCGGGGCCGCGCTGGATGCGGAAATCGCGCTGGCTTGCAATGCCGACGATCGCAAATGGCTGGCGCCGTTCGTGGACGAGTTGCGGTTCCTGTTGATCAGCGGCGATGTGGAGATCGCCGATGCCGCAGATGGCAAGGGGATCGCGGCTTCCGCCGCTCCCACTTCCAAGGTGAAGTGCGTGCGCTGCTGGCAGCGGCGCGGCGACGTCGGCATCGATCCTGCGCATCCGGAAATCTGCGGGCGCTGCGTGTCGAACATCGAAGGCCCCGGCGAAACCCGGAGGTGGTTCTGATGCCCGCCGTGAAGCCGAATGCATTGCCGTGGCTGGGCCTGTCGGTCGTCGTGCTCGTGCTTGATCAGCTGACCAAGTTCTGGGTGCTGCGCAGCCTGCCGGAGTTCCAGGCGATCCCGGTGATCGACGGGTTCTGGAACTGGTACCGCACCTACAACACCGGCGCGGCGTTCAGCTTCCTGAGCGACGCCGGCGGCTGGCAGCAATTCCTGTTCGCGGGCCTGGCCGCGGTGATCTGCTCGCTGCTGGGCTGGTGGTTGTGGCGCACGCCGCGCGGCGACTGGCGCACGGCGTTGCCGTTCGCCCTGGTCATCGGCGGCGCCATTGGCAACGTCATCGACCGCCTGGTGCACGGCCACGTGGTCGACTTCATCCAGTGGCATTGGCGCGAGCACTACTGGCCAGCCTTCAACATCGCCGACGCCGCCATCGTCGGCGGGGCGATCGGCATCGTCCTGTTCGGCCTGCTGGACGGCTCGAAAAAGGCGCCGAAGGCGTAAACTGCGCGCATGGACATCGTCCTCGCCAATCCCCGCGGCTTCTGCGCCGGTGTCGATCGCGCGATCGAGATCGTCAAGCGCGCGCTCGACAGCCTCGGCGCGCCGATCTACGTGCGCCATGAAGTGGTGCACAACCGCTACGTGGTCGACGAACTCAAGCACCGCGGCGCAGTCTTCGTCGAGGAGCTCGACGAGGTGCCAGATGGCGCCACCGTGATCTTCAGCGCCCATGGCGTCTCGCAGGCAGTGCGTGCCGAGGCGGATCGCCGCGGATTGAAGGTGTTCGACGCGACCTGTCCGCTGGTGACCAAGGTCCACCTCGAGGTCGCGCGCCAGTGCCGCGCCGGCCGCGACATGGTCCTGGTCGGCCATGAAGGCCATCCGGAGGTCGAAGGCACGATGGGCCAGTGGCGCAAGGAAGCCGGTGCGGGCGAGATCTACCTGGTCGAAGACCTGGACGATGTAGCCGCGTTGCAGGTGAAGCAGCCGGAAAACCTGTCCTACACCACCCAGACCACGCTCTCGGTGGACGACACCCGCGGCATCATCCAGGCGCTCAAGGCGCGTTTCCCGCAGATCCAGGGGCCGCGCAACGACGACATCTGCTACGCCACCCAGAATCGCCAGGACGCCGTGCGCGAACTTGCGGAACAGTGCGACCTGGTGCTGGTCGTCGGCTCGCCCAACAGCTCCAACTCCAACCGCCTGCGCGAGCTCGCCCAGCGCCAGGGCGTCGAGGCCTACCTGATCGACGGCGCCGTCGAGATCGACCCGCGGTGGATCGCCGGTCGCCGGCATATCGGCGTCACCGCCGGCGCCTCGGCCCCGGAAGTGCTGGTCCGCGGCGTGATCGAGCGCCTGCAGCAGCTCGGCGCCGCGTCGGTGCGCGAGCTCGACGGCAAGCCCGAGGACATGGTGTTCGCGCTGCCGCGGGAGTTGCGGCTGCAGCTGGTGGACTGAGCGCGCTCAACCCGCATCGTTCTTGCGCGCACCGCGCAGGTTCATTGCAAGCAACCCGACCTGCAAGGCGATCAGCGCCCACGCCTGCGCATGCCAGCCCCAGGCGACCCAGAGCACGTTGCTGGCGACGAACCACCAGAAACCGAGTTCGCGCCGCCGCTTGTGCCGTGAGCCGACCAGCCAGGCGGCGGCCAGGGTCACGGCCATCGCCGGCCATTGCAACAGGTCGATCCAGTCCATGGGGCAAGGCTAGACGGCCCCACGTGGAAGCGCCGGCAACTGGTCGCCCAGCGCGGAAGCCGCTAGAATTGCCCGCTTCGCCGGAATAGCTCAGTTGGTAGAGCGGCGCATTCGTAATGCGTAGGTCGTAGGTTCGATTCCTATTTCCGGCACCATTCAGGTGGAACAGCCATGGATCCGATTCCCCTCGAGGATCTAGCCTTGCTTGACGTCCTGCGGCGGATCGACGGGGCGCAGATGGTGGAGGGCGATGGCGAGCTGTTGCCACGCCTGATCGAAAGCGGCCTGGTCGCCGAGGATCCCGAATGGCCGCGGTTGACCGTGGCCGGGGTCGAGTTGTGCAAATCGCTGCAGCACCGCCTCGCGGCCGACATCCAGGCCGCCAAGGTTCTCGAGCAGCGCGACGCTGGGGACGCCGATGGGACCCGGGACCACCTTCCCGGCGACGGCAACGGCGATGGCCGGCAAGATTCCGTGGAAGCGTCCCGGACCTCCTGAGCCTTGTCCTGCTGCCCCAGGCAGCCGTGGATTCCTGTCTTCCTGAAACTTTCTTTGCGGGGTTACTCCGCGGCGACCTTTACTGTGCTTGACATGGTATGCGGCGCTATGTACTGTTCGCCAAACAGTAGGAGGGCGGCATGTCACCCAGGGAAATGAAGGAAAACCGCGAGGTCGGCCTGGTCGAGCTTCGGCGCGGGGTGCTGGTCCTCGCCGTGCTCAGCCAGCTGCGCCAGCGCCAGTACGGCTATTCGCTGCGCCAGGCGCTTGCCGAGGGCGGCATGCCGGTGGAGGAGGGGACCCTGTACCCGTTGCTGCGGCGGCTGGAATCGCAGGGGCTGCTGGCCAGTGAATGGGACACCGGCAGTGCGCCGCCGCGCCGCTATTACCGCCTGAATGCCGAGGGCAAGCATGCCCTGGCCGAACTCACCGAGGCCTGGCGTGCCCAGGTCGATGCCATCAACGGTTTCCTTGGAGGGGCGTGATGAAGACGCATGACGTGATCGAATCCTACGTGCGCGATGTGGCGCGCCTGCTGCCGCGCGACAAGCGCAACGATGTCGCGCTGGAACTGCGCGAGCTGCTGCACGACGAGCTGGCGGCGAAAGCCGAAACGCGGGGCACGCCGCCCGACCGCGCGCTGGCGATGGAACTGCTCGCCGGTTTCGGCCGGCCGGCGGAAGTCGCGGCACGTTACCAGCCGCGCAATCCGCTGATCGAGCCGGAGGACAACCACAACTTCGCGATCTGGACCGTGGTCGGCATCCTCGCCATCGCGGTGAACAACGGCGATGCGTCGCCGGAGACGCAGTGGATGGACGCCATGCATTGGGTGGGCGTCATGTTCCTGGTGTTCGCGATGATCGGCTGGTGGCGGCGCCGCCAGGCCGCCGGTACCTTTTCCTGGCGCCCGCGATCGCAGGACTTGCCGGCACAGGGTGCGCGCTGGCTGGCGCTGCTGTCCGCCGTCGGCCTGGCCGTGTTTCCGCTGGCGCTCTACGTCTCCCCGCAGGGTTACTGGGACCTGGCGACCTTCGGCAAGGGCGTGGCCGGCGGGCTGCTGCAGACGGAAGGATTCCTCGATAGCTGGCAACGCACCGCCACCATCGGCTGGTTCGCGCTGGTGATTGCCAACTATCTGGTCGTCGCCATCCAGGACGGCTGGCGGCGCTGGAACCGGCAAGTGTCCATCATGGGCCACGTCGGCCTCGGCCTGATGCTGCTCGCCCATGCCACGCCGATGATGACGCTCGTCGACCGGGAACCGTTCGCAATCTTCGTCGCGGCCGGCGCGGATGCGGTGGCCATGCCGTGGTTCGGATTTGCCGGCGCGATCACCCTGCTGTCGACGCTGTACGCGATGTACCAGGAATGGGTGCGGGTCGAGCCCGCGCCCGCCCCGCCGACGGTCTCCACGGGTGCGACGACCACAGGCTAAAGTGCGTCGATGAAGACAGCGGGCACGGGTGGCAAGGCAGCCAGGGCGAAGGTCGCATACGTCTGCGGCGAATGCGGCGGTGAGCACAACAAGTGGCAGGGACAGTGCGCCGAATGCGGCGCCTGGAACACGCTGTCGGAGATCGTGCTGGAATCGGCGGCGGCGCAGAAGTCCCCGGCTTCGCGGCGGTCGAGCTGGGCGGGCAAGGTCGACGCGCCGAAGGTGATGCCCCTGGGCGAGGTCAGGCACCACGAGGACGCGCGGGTGTCGACCGGGATCGGCGAGTTCGACCGGGTGCTGGGCGGCGGCCTGGTCGAAGGCGCGGTGGTGCTGGTCGGCGGCGATCCTGGCATCGGCAAGTCCACGCTGCTGCTGCAGGCTGTCTCGAAGATGGCGGCGACCCTGCCGGGGCTGTACGTGACAGGCGAGGAATCGCTGGCGCAGGTCGCGGGTCGCGCGGCGCGCCTGGGGCTGTCGGTCGAAGGCGTGAACGCCTTGGCCGAAACCGGGATCGAGCGCATCCTCGAACATGCCGCCGCGATGCGGCCGCGGATGATCGTCGCCGATTCGGTGCAGACCCTGTGGACCGAATCGCTGACCGCCGCGCCGGGTTCGGTCAGCCAGGTGCGCGAGTCGGCGGCGCGGCTGGTGCGCTATGCCAAGGAGACCGGCACCGCGGTGTTCCTGGTCGGCCACGTCACCAAGGAGGGCGGGATCGCCGGCCCGCGCGTGCTCGAGCACATGGTCGATGCGGTGCTGTATTTCGAGGGCGAGTCCGGCTCGCGCTTCCGCGTGCTGCGTGCGTTCAAGAACCGCTTCGGTGCGGTCAACGAACTGGGCGTGTTCGCGATGGGCGAGCAGGGGTTGAAGGAAGTGCCCAATCCGTCGGCGATCTTCCTCTCCGGCGGCAGCCTGCAGCAACCGGGCAGCTGCGTGACGGTGACCCGCGAAGGCACGCGCCCGCTGCTGGTGGAGGTGCAGGCGTTGGTCGACGCCTCGCCGCTATCGAATCCGCGCCGCGTCGCCGTCGGCCTGGAACAGAACCGGTTGGCGATGTTGCTGGCGGTACTGCACCGCCACGGCGGCATCGGCGTGTCGGACCAGGACGTGTTCGTCAACGTCGTCGGCGGCATCCGCCTGCAGGAAACCGCAGCCGACCTGCCGGTGCTGCTCGCGGTGCTGTCGTCGCTGCGCGACCGGCCGTTGCCGGAAAAGACCATCGCCTTCGGCGAGGTCGGCCTGTCGGGCGAGATCCGCCCGGTGCCGAATGGCGAGGAGCGCCTGAAGGAAGCGGCGCCCCACGGCTTCAGGCGCGCGATCGTGCCGAAGGCCAACGTGCCGAAATCCGGGAGTTACAAGGGCCTGGAAATCGTCGCCGTCGAGAAACTCGCCGACGCCCTCGACGCGATCGCTTAGCGGTGCAGGACGAGTTCCAGCACGAACTTGCTGCCGAAGAACGCCAGCACCAGCAGGACCATCGCCATCAGCGTCCAGCCGACCGCGGTGCGGCCGCGCCAGCCGCGCAGCGAGCGGCCCAGCAACAGGCCACCGAACAGCAGCCACGACAGCACGCTGAGCACGGTCTTGTGCACCAGGTGCTGGGCCAGCAGGTCCTCCACGAACAGCACCCCGGTCAGCAGGGTCGCGGTGAGCAGGACGAAGCCGACGGTGACGGTGCGGAACAGCAGCGTTTCCAGTTCGGTCAGCGGCGGCAGGGCCAGCCGCCAGCGGCCGAACTGGTGCCGGCGCAGGGCGCGGTCCTGCAGCCACAGCATCACCGCGAGCAATGCGGCGACCGCGAGGGTCGCGTAAGCGAGCAGGGCACACCACGCGTGCAATTGCAGGCGCCAGTCCAAGGGTTCGGCGAGGCGATGCCCGTAGCCCGCATAGCCGGCCAACATCACCGCCGCGACCGGGAACACCACCACTCCCAGCGCGGCCATGCGTCCGGTAGCGCCAAACACCGTCGTCAGCACCGTCATGCCCAGGCCGACCAGCGACAGCGCGGCGAAGAAGTGCATGTCCGCGCCGCCACTGCTGCGCCATGCAAGCAGATGCACGCTGGCATGCAGGAGCGCGGCCAGCGTCGCTGTCGCGAGCCAGCTCCGACCCTCGCGTCGCTCGCCGCGCAGGTCCAGGACCAGGAGCACGGTCGCGGCGAAATAGGCCGCCAGGGCGATGAGAACGATTGTCATCGGCAAAGTGTCGCACGAAGCGGGGGCTATAATCTGCGGCCGTTTTCCCGGCGTCGAGCCCCATGTTCGAATCCCTGACCCAGCGCCTGTCCGGCACCATCGAGCGCGTCCGCGGCCGTGGCCGCCTGACCGAATCCAACATCACCGAAGCGCTGCGCGAGGTCCGGATCGCTCTGCTCGAAGCGGACGTCGCCTTGCCGGTGGTGCAGGCCCTGATCCAGCGGGTCAAGGTACGTGCGGTCGGCCAGGAAGTGCTGAAGTCGCTGACCCCGGGCCAGGCCTTGGTCAAGATCGTGCGCGACGAACTGGCCCTGGTGATGGGCGCATCGGCGGCCGACCTGGATCTCAACGTCCCGGCGCCTGCGGTGATCCTGATGGCCGGCCTGCAAGGCGCGGGCAAGACCACGACCGTCGCCAAGCTCGCGAAGCACCTGAAGGACAGGCGCAAGAAGAAGGTGATGGTGGTCAGTGCCGACATCTATCGACCGGCCGCGATCGAACAGCTGAAGACCCTGGCCGGGCAGGTCGGGGTGGCGTTCTTCCCGTCGGATGCGGCGCAGAAGCCCGAGGCCATCGTTCGCGCGGCGATCGCCGACGCACGCAAGTCCTTCGTCGACGTACTGATCGTCGATACCGCCGGCCGCACCAGCATCGACGACGCGATGATGGCCGAGATCAAGGCGCTGCATGCTGCGGTGTCGCCGGTCGAAACCCTGTTCGTGGTCGATTCGATGACCGGCCAGGACGCGGCCAATACGGCCAAGCACTTCGGCGAGGCGCTGCCGCTGACCGGCGTAGTCCTGACCAAGACCGACGGCGACGCCCGCGGCGGCGCCGCGCTGAGCGTGCGCTACATCACCGGCAAGCCGATCAAGTTCATCGGCACCGGCGAAAAGGTCGACGGCCTGGACGTGTTCCATCCGGACCGGGCCGCCAGCCGCATCCTCGACATGGGCGACGTGCTGTCGCTGGTCGAGCAGGTCGAACAGCAGGTCGACAGGGACAAGGCGCAGAAGCTGGCCGAGAAGGTCGCCAAGGGCCGCAAGTTCGACCTCAACGACATGCGCGACCAGCTCGAGCAGATGCAGAACATGGGCGGCCTGGCCGGGCTGATGGACAAGCTGCCCGGCGTCGGCCAGATCCCGGACGCGGTCAAGGCCCAGGTCACCGGCAGGGAAGTGCCGCGTATGGTCGCGATCATCAACTCGATGACCAGGAAGGAGCGCCGCAACCCGGCCTTGCTGAACGGATCCCGGCGCAAGCGCATCGCCGCCGGTGCCGGCATGGCCCCGGCCGACGTGAACAAGCTGATGAAGCAGTTCCAGCAGATGGAAAAGATGATGTCGAAGATGGGCCGGGGCGGCATGAAGGGCCTGATGCGCGGCATGCAGGGCATGATGGGCGGGGGCGGCCGCGGCTTCCCCTGAGACCGGAAATCCCTTTATAATTGTCGGCTTACCCTGCCATCCCGGCAGCTGGGCAACACCGGAAACATCATGGTCAAGATCCGCCTTACCCGTGGCGGCGCCAAGAAGCGCCCCTTTTACCACATCATCGTCACCGACAGCCGCAGCGCCCGCGACGGCCGCAACATCGAGCGCGTCGGTTACTACAACCCGGTTGCCGCCGGCGCCGAGAAGCCGGTCGAGCTCAATGCCGAGCGCATCCAGTACTGGATCGGCCAGGGCGCGCAGATGAGCGACAAGGTCGCCGATCTGTACAAGCAGCACGGCAAGCAGGCCACCGCGGCCTGATCGCGCGGGCCGCCACAGGCGGCCCGATGACACGATGCAACCCGAGGCGCCGATCGCGCAGGAGCCGTCCGCCGGAAAGCGGATCCTCCTGGGCAGGATCCACGGCGCCTTCGGCGTGCGTGGCGAACTGAAACTCGAATCATTCACTGATCCGGCACGCGGCATCTTCCGCTACCAGCCGTGGATCCTGCGCGGGCCGCAGGGCGCCGAGCGCGAACTCGACGGCGCGCGCGGGCGCGAGACCGCCAAGGGTATCGTCGCCACCTTCCCCGGCGTGGAGGACCGCGACGCCGCCGATGCATTGCGCGGCACCGAAGTCTGGGTGCCGCGTTCGGCGCTGCCGCCGCCCGGCCCTGACGAGTACTACTGGGTCGACCTGGAAGGCCTGCGCGTGGTGAACGTGGATGGCGCCGATTTCGGCACCGTCTCGCACCTGTTCTCGACCGGTGCCAACGATGTGCTGGTGGCCGTGGGCGAGCGCGAACGGATGATTCCGTTCCTGTTGCCGGATTACATCCGGTCGGTGGATTTCCAGGCCGGCGTCGTCACCGTCGATTGGGATCCCGAGTTCTGATGCGCATCGACGTCGTCAGCCTGTTCCCGGAATTCGTCGCCCAGGTCGCCGGCCATGGCGTGGTCGGGCGTGCGGTCGAGCGAGGGCTGCTGTCGGTGCATGGCTGGAATCCGCGCGATCATGCCGAAGGCAACTATCGCCGGGTCGACGACCGTCCGTTCGGCGGCGGCCCCGGGATGGTGATGCTGATCGACCCGTTGCGCGCCTGCCTGACCGCCGCGCGCGCGGCCGATCCGGCGCCGGCACGCGTCGTCTACCTGAGCCCGCAGGGCCGGCCGCTGGACCAGGCCAAGGTCCGCGAGCTGGCCGGGTGCGGGCGCCTGGTGCTGCTGTGCGGGCGCTACGAGGGCGTCGACGAGCGCCTGCTGGCCGCCGAGGTCGACGAGGAAATCTCGATCGGCGATTACGTCCTCTCCGGCGGCGAGCTCCCGGCCGCCGTGGTCATCGACGCCGTGGCCCGGCTCCAGGAGGGCGCGCTCAACGATGCCGAATCCGCGGCCCAGGACAGTTTCGAGACCGGTCCGGACGGGATGCTCCTGCTGGATTGCCCGCACTACACCCGCCCGGTGGAACACGCCCTGGGCAACGTTCCCGAGGTATTGCTGTCCGGCAATCATGCCGCGATCGCCCGCTGGCGCCGGCAGCAGGCGCTGGGCCGGACCTGGCTGCGGCGGCCGGACCTGGTCGACCGGGAGGCCCTGTCGACGGCCGACCGGGCCCTGCTGGACGCCTTCCTGACGGGTGACAACGGCGGAAAAACCCCGCTATAATTCGCGGCTTAGCTCCAAACCAGCGGTACCGATGCCAAGACGCGGGTCCACGTGCACTCGCGCTTACAACAGCCCGGCATTCCAATGGAATGCAAGGCACACCAACAGGCCAAGACCATGAACAAGCCCTCGCTCCACACGCTGCTGCAGAACTTCGAGTCCGAACAGATACAGCGCCAGCTGCCGACCTTCGGCCCCGGCGACACCGTCGTCGTCAACGTCAAGGTCAAGGAAGGCAACCGCGAGCGCGTCCAGGCCTACGAAGGCGTGGTCATCGGCAAGAAGAACGCCGGCCTCAACTCCTCGTTCACCGTGCGCAAGATCTCGCACGGATACGGCGTCGAGCGCGTGTTCCAGACCCACAGCACGACCATCGACTCGGTGCAGGTCAAGCGCCGCGGCGCGGTGCGCGCGGGCAAGTTGTACTACCTGCGTGGCCTCGAAGGCCGCAAGGCGCGCATCAAGGAAGACCTGGCCGGCAACGCCAAGGCCAAGGCCGAGGCTGCCGCCGCAGCTGCCGCCGCCGAGTAAAACCGGCGCAGCATGCAATCCGCGACGGCCGCCCCAGGGCGGCCGTTTGCGTTTTGGCTACGCACATGACCCAAAGCCCCGACCACGCACGCGTAACCGTCCGCCTCGATCTCTGGTTGTGGGCGGCGCGCTTCTACAAGACCCGCAGTCTTGCGCGGCAGGCGGTGGAGACCGGCAAGGTCGAAGTCGACGCCCAGCGCGCCAAGCCGGCGCGCATGCTGCGCGGTGGCGAGTCGTTGCGCATCGAGCGTGCGGGTGAACTCTACGAAGCCACGGTGCTCGGCCTCAGCGACACCCGCGGCCCGGCCAGCGTCGCGCAGGCCCTCTATTCCGAATCCGAAGCCTCACGCGCGAGGCGGGCGGAGCTGCGCGCGCAACGCGCCGCCGCCCGTGCCGGCTACCAGGCGCCGGAACACAAGCCCGACAAGCGCGCGCGACGGTTGATCCGCGCGCTGGGCGACATCGACGCGACGTAGGAGCGCGCTTCGCGCGCCCGCTTGCGTGCGGGGCGCCGCGGAAAGCCCTTGCCCAAGTCGGGACACGGCGTGAACCCATCCATGGGGCCTTGTCGTCGACATCCATGTCTCCGACAGTCC
>JALYWW010000043.1 GCA_030852515.1 Pseudomonadota bacterium | reverse complement strand
TATATGGGCTCGGCGGGAGGGCGGAAAAAGGAACGGCCGGGTCTCCCCGGCCGTCCTCGTGTCGCGATGTCGCGTGGATCAGAACTCGTACTTGAAACCGATCTGCGCCGACCACTGCGAGATGCCGTGGGTGAAGCTGTCGGAGTCGCTCGGGATCGACGGGTCGTCCGCGAAACGGTAGTTGTACACGTACTTGCCGTCGTGGATGCCCTGCAGGGTCGCGACGCGCGACGAGGCGAAGAAGCCGTAGTCCAGGATGTGGCCCCAATCCTTGTTGATCAGGTTGCCGACGTTCTGGATGTCGACCCACAGCTGCGACTTGTGGCCCTCGAACAGGCCCGGCAGTTCCTGGGTGATGCGGACGTCGAAGGTGTTGACCCAGTCCGCGCGGAACCCGTTGGCCGGGGCATAGGTACCGGCGAACGCATTGAGGTCCTCGTTGCTGGCCAGCCACTCGTAGAACGCCTCTTCCATCGCCGGATCGGCGGTGAACGCGCCCGAGCTGCTGATCGAGCCGAACTTCACATCGCCCGGCTTCGGCACGTAGAACAGGTCGTTGTTGCTGCGACGGTCGCCGTTGGCGTCGCCGTTGAAGATGTAGCTGTACGGACGGCCGCTGCGGCCTTCGTACACCAGCCCAACGCGGGTCTCGTAGTCGCCGAAGAACGCGTGCTTCCAGTTCAGCGCGCCGGTGACGCGGTCCTTGATCTCGTAGCGGCCGGCCTTGGCGATCTCTTCGCCGACGTTGAAGCTGTGCTGGTAGGAGTAGCCCGAGCTGGCCGTGGAGCTGGTCAGCGAGCCGACTTCGGTGGCATTGGTGTAGGTGTAGCCGAGGCTCCACGACCAGTCGCTCTCGAGGCTCCAGGGCTTCTGCAGCATCACGGTCAGCTGCTGGCTCTTGCCCTTGTTGGTGTTCTTGAGCAGGTAGACGTAGTCGTAGTTGCCATCGCGGCCGTAGCCGGAGCTGCTGAAGCGGGCCTGGTTCGGGTTCCAGTGCAGTTCGCGGCCATCCGGTCCGATGAAGCCCGGGCCGAGGTTCAGGCTGTCGTAGTACAGGCCGGTCTTGGTGTCGGTGATGAGCACTTCGCCGGTGGCGACGATGCCGTACCAGGGCAGCTCATGGTCGACGGCCAGGTTGGCCTTCCAGATCGACGGCAGCTCGAAGTCGTGGTCGACGAAGTTCATGGTGCAGCGACCGGCCGAACCGGTGGTGCACGGGATGCCCGCATTCGGGTCGCCCGGGGGCACCGGCTGGTCGAGGCCGTCCGCGCTGAACTCCAGGCTCGGATCGTACTCGTCGTAGAAGTAGGAAACGCTGTTCAGGCCGTTGGAACCGAAGCCATTGGCGATCCACACCTGCGGCGAGTCGCCCTGGAACAGGCCGACGCCACCGCGCACCTGGGTCTGGCGCTCGGTGTCGAAGGTGTAGTTGAAGCCGAAGCGCGGCTGGATGATGTAGTCGCCGTCGAGCACTTCGGCGCTGTCGTAGCCCCACACCGACTCGGCCTGGGCATTGTGCGGCGGGTTCGGGCTGACGGTCGGGCGGTCGGCGCGGACGCCGTAGGTCAGGGTCAGGTTGTTGTTGACGTACCAGGTGTCCTGCACGAACAGGCCGAGGTTGCGGTTGCTGTAGTTGACCGCGATGGAACCCGGCGAACGCTCGCGCTGGAACGAGTACGACGACCAGATGCCGTTCTCGAAGTTTTCCAGGCCGTAGAACGTGTAGTTGCCCCACGCGTCGCGGCCGTAATAGTTGTAGACGTCGTTGTCGGCGTACTCGAAGCCGAACTTGAGGTCGTGGTCGCCCAGCGCCCAGTTGGCCGCGGCGTAGTAGTTCCAGGTCTCGGTGGCGGCGGCATTGCCCATCGAGTTGGCTTCGGTGCCGAGCACGATGGAGTCGCCGCTCGGCTGCTCCACGCTGCCGTCGAAGTACACGCGGATGGCGGGTGCGGTGCTCGACAGCTGGCGGATGGCGGTGTAGTCGCGGAACGAGACCTTCAACTCGGTGGAGAACACGTCGCTCCAGTCGCTGAACACTTGGCCGACGTAGCTTTCGACGGTCTTGGCGTGCACGTACCAGCTCGAGCTCAGCGCCAGGGTGCTGGACGAGGTGCCTTCCGGACGCACCTTGTTCTGCTCCAGGTTGCTGTAACGCAGGCTGGCGCGATGGTTGTCGCTGATGTTCCAGTCCAGCTTCAGCGCGTACTCTTCAAGCTCGGTGTCGCTGCTGCTTTCCAGGTTGCCTGCTTCGAAGCCGTAACCCTGCGCGATGCGCTGGATCTCGGCCACGTCGGCGGCATCGAAATCGGCATTCGGGTTGGACAAGGGCGAACCGGCGAGGTCGACGCCCGGGCTGGCCTGCTTGTACTTCTCGTAGTTGGCGAAGAAGAACAGCTTGTCCTTGACGATCGGGCCGCCGAGGGTGACGCCGTAGGTGTGCTCGTCCTCGAACTCGTCGAAGGCTTCGCCGGTGGTCGGATAGTCGCCGAACCAGCTGCTGTCGCGCATGTTGCCGTACAGCGAGCCGTGGAACTCGTTGGTGCCCGACTTGGTCACCGCGTTGATGTTGGCGCCCGCGGCGCCGGCGATGGTCACGTCGTAGTTGGACAGGTTGATGTCCAGCGCCTCGATCGCCTCGATCGAGACCGGCTGGCGCTTGACCGGCATGTTGTTGCCTTCCAGGCCGAAGGTGTCGCTGGCCGAGATGCCGTCGATGGCGATGGCGTTGTAGCGCGGGTTCTGGCCGCCGGCGCTGATGTTGCCCGAGGCGCGGTCGGTGAACGCGACGCGCGGGTCGAGGCGCATGTAGTCCTGGATGTTGCCGTTGATCGACGGCAGCGCCTGGATGGTCTGCTGGTCGACGCTGGTGCCCGAACCCATCTTGGTGGCGCTGAACACGGTGGGTCCGGCGGTGCCGTAGGCGACGACGCTCTCGACCGTGGTCACGTCGTTCAGCAGGTTCGCGTTGACGGTGTTGGCATTGCCGATGTCGAGGTAGACGTTCGACTCGGAATCGGTGCCGGAGCCGGCCTTGGTGGCGGTGATCGTGTACGGGCCGCCCACGCGCAGGCCGCGCGCGCTGTAGCGACCGTTGGCATCGGTGGTGACGCGGCTGACGGTGCCCGAGGCATCGTGGCTGATGGTGACTTCGACGCCGGCGATGGGCGCGCCATCGGCGCCGACGACCTGGCCGTTGACGCCGGCGGAGGTGGTCTGCGCGAACGCGGGGGCTGCGGCAAGCACAGCGATCATGGCCAGCGACAGCTTGGACAGCCGTGCGCGATTGCGATGGGTCATTTCGAACACCTCAAGGAAGGCAAGGAAGGTGGGTGGCGACTGGCGGAGAGACCGCGGGGGTTAACGACAGTTTAACACGCTACCGGAGCGTGATTACAGAATGAAGGCAGTCGAAAAAGCCCGTGTCGATGGAAACGGTTACCCCGCGACAGGGGTGGGCAAGCGCAGGTAAGCAGCCAGTCCGTCGAGGAACATCTGCACCGAAATGGCCACGATCACCATGCCCATCAGGCGTTCGATCGCGGTCAGGACCCGGGCCCCCAGCCACTTGTAAAGGTAGGTCGCGGAGAACAGGATCGCCGCGGTCGCCGCCCAGGCGATCAGCAGGGCCAGGCTCCAGGCGCCCATCCGGTCGGGCTCCTGGCTGCCCATCAGCATCACCGCGGCCATCCCCGAAGGGCCGGCGATCAGCGGGATGGCCATGGGCACGATGAAAGGTTCCCCGCCCGGCAGCTCCCCCATCAGGCCTTCGGGCGGCGGGAAGATCATGCGGATGCCGATCAGGAACAGGACGATGCCACCGGCGATGGACACCGACTCCTGGCGCAGGTGCATTGCCTCCAGGGCGTACTTGCCGGCCCAGAGGAAGGCCATCAGCACGCTCAGCGCGATCAGCATCTCGCGCACCAGCACCACCCGCTGCCGGTGCGCGGGCATCCCGCGCAGCAGGCTCAGGAACACGGGGATGTTCCCGAGCGGATCCAGGATCAGGAACAGGAGGATCGCGGCGGAGGCGATGGTCATTGGGGCAGGGAGCCGGGAGCCGGAAGCCGGGAGCCGGACGAAGCCATCATGACTTTCCCGCGGTATGGGGCGCCCGCGGGGGAAAGCAGGTCGACGCAGGCCTGGGCGTAGACGGACGGGTCTTTGGCGTCGGCGTCCTGGTCGGCGACATAGGCGCGGCCGCGCAGGGTCGTGCGCATGGGGCCAGGCTGGAATCCGCTGATGCGCACGCCCTGCTCGCCCAGTTCGGCCTGGAGCATGCCGACCAGTGTCGCCAGGCCGTGCTGGGCGATGCCGTAGCCACCCCAGAAAGCGCGGCCGGTCAACGCGAGGTCATCCAGTGCGAACACCACGGCCGGGCCGCTGGACCTGGACAGCAAGGGCAAGCAGGCCTGGGTCAGCCACCACTTGGCGGTGATGCCGACGTGCAGCGCGCGCGCGAAGTCGGCCGGATCGGTGTGCAGCAGCGGGGTCAGGCCGCGAAACTCGGTGGCGGCATGCAACACGCCATCCAGGCGACCGAGTTCGGTTTCGATGCGCGCGGCCATCTCCGCGTAGTCGTCGGGCGAAGCACCTTCAAGGTCCAGCGGGTAAAGCAGCGGCTCGGCGCCCTCGGCGGCAATGCCGTCGTACAGCCGGTTCAATTTCGGCACCCGCCGGCCCAGCAGCACCACGCGGGCGCCTGCACGCGCGCAGGCCAGCGACGCGGCGTTGCCGAGGCCGCCATGGGCACCGGCAACAAGGACCACGCGACCGGCGAGCGCCGCAGCGCTCACGCCTTCTGCGCCTCCGTCAGCATGCGGGCGAGTTCACCGGACTCGTACAGCTCCAGCGCGATGTCGCAGCCACCGATCAGCTCGCCGTTGATGAACAACTGCGGAAAGGTCGGCCAGTTCGAATAACGCGGCAGGTTGGCGCGGATCTCCGGTTCCTCCAGCACGTTGACCGTGTGGAAGCTGGCCGCGCCGGCGGCCTTCATCGCCTGCACGGTGCGGCTGGAAAAACCGCACATCG
Organism: Pseudomonadota bacterium; assembly: GCA_030852515.1. GTDB lineage: Bacteria > Pseudomonadota > Gammaproteobacteria > Xanthomonadales > Xanthomonadaceae > Cognatiluteimonas. Next base: position 13,025 of record JALYWW010000043.1, on the reverse strand, counting down.
GGAACTGCGGCGTTCCTTTCATGAAAAGCACAATCGGGTGGCCTTCGATCTCGGCCTGGATCCTCTCGGACACCTGCATGTCGTCTCCATGGGGGTGGGGGTAGAATCCCCATATTGTAAGCCCCGCCCCCACTCCAGGAGCCAGCCATGTCCATCGAACTGCCCGCCCTGCCCTATGACCGCACCGCGCTGGAACCGCACATTTCCGGCGAAACCATCGATTTCCACTACGGCAAGCACCACAAGGCCTACGTGGACAACCTCAACAAGATGATCGCGGGCACCGAGTTCGAGTCGATGGAACTGGAGGAGATCATCCGCAAGGCCCAGGGCGGCATGTACAACAACGCCGCGCAGGTCTGGAACCACACGTTCTACTGGAACTGCCTGTCGCCGAACGGTGGTGGCGAGCCGACCGGCAAGGCCGCCGAGGCGATCAACAAGGCCTTCGGCGACTTCGCCACGTTCAAGGAAAAGTTCAGCGACCTGGCGGTCAAGACCTTCGGTTCCGGCTGGGCCTGGCTGGTGCAGCGCCAGGACGGCTCGCTGGCCCTGGCCAGCACCCCCAACGCGGTCAATCCGATGGCCAGCGAGGACACCGCGCTGCTGACCTGCGACGTGTGGGAACACGCCTACTACATCGATTACCGCAACGCGCGGCCGAAGTACGTCGAGTCGTTCTGGAACCTGGTCAACTGGGACTTCGTCGCCAGCAACATGCGCTAGCCGAGCGCCGCGACGACGGGAGCCACCTGGCCGTCGCGGCCCAGCGCCGCGCCAATCCGCGCCAATGCAGCGGCCAGGTCGGCGGTCGTGTCCGCCCGCACGGTCGCGTGCCCGACCTTGCGGCCGGCGCGCGGCGCCTTGCCATAGTCATGCCAGTGACCGCCGGCTTCGGCGAGCACCGCGGTGGCCTCGGGCATCTCGCCGATCCAGTTGAGCATGCAGGCGTGGCCGACCATCCGGGTCGAGCCCAGCGGCAACCCGAGCACTGCGCGCAAATGGTTCTGGAACTGGCTGGTCTCGCTGCCCTCGCTGGTCCAGTGCCCGGAGTTGTGCACCCGTGGCGCCAGTTCGTTGGCCAGCAACTGGCCGTCCTTGCAGAACAGCTCCAGCGCGAACACGCCGACGTAGTCCATCGCCTCGGCGAGCTTGCGCGCGTACCCGACCGCCGTGCGCGCCAGTGTTTCGTCCACTCGGGCCGGCGCGAGGCTCGCTGAAAGCACGCCGTCGACATGCCAGTTCTCGGTCACCGGCCAAGCCCTGAACTCGCCATCCCGACCGCGCACCGCCACCACCGACAACTCCCGCTCGAACGGCACGAAGGCCTCCAGGATCAGCCCGACAGTTTCCGCCTGCGGCCCGAGTGCCTCCCATGCCGCTTCGACACCGCTTTCCGATTCCCGATTCCCGATTCCCGATTCCCGTATCCGGAACTGTCCTTTCCCGTCATACCCCAGCCGCCGCGTCTTCAACACGCACGGCACGCCGATCCGCTCCACTGCCGCGTCCAGGTCCGCGCGAGTGGCGATCGGCGCGAACTCCGGTACCGGGATGCCGTGTTCGCGGAACAGGGTCTTTTCCGCCAGCCGGTCCTGGGCGGTCGCCAGCGCGCCCGGATTGGGGAACACCGGCACGCGCTCGGCGAGCCAGCGCGCGGACTCGGCCGGCACGTTCTCGAAATCGAAGGTCGCCACGTCGATGCGCGACGCGAACTCCGCCAGCGCGGCCTCGTCGCGGTAATCGCCCAGCACCATCGGCGCGAACTGCGCGGCGCAGGCATCGCCGGCACTGTCCATCACCAGGAAGCGCAACCCAAGCGGCGCGCCGGACAGCGCGATCATGCGGGCCAGCTGCCCGCCCCCGAGGATGCCGACGGTGGTCACTTGCAGGCGTTCACTTGCGCGGATCGTCGGCCGCGATCACTTCGGCGGTCTGGTGTTCGCGGAACGCGGCCAGTGCCGAGGCGATGGCCGCGTCGCCCGGCGCCAGCATCGCGGCCGCGAACAGCGCCGCATTGGCCGCACCGGCATTGCCGATGGCGAAGGTGGCGACGGGAATCCCCGCCGGCATCTGCACGATGGACAACAGCGAGTCCATGCCGTTGAGGGCCTTGCTCTGCACCGGCACGCCCAGTACCGGGACGCTGGTCTTGGCCGCGAGCATGCCCGGCAGGTGCGCGGCACCGCCGGCACCGGCGATGATCGCGCGCAGTCCGCGCGACGCCGCGGTCGCTGCGTACTCGAACAGCACGTCGGGCGTACGGTGCGCCGACACCACCCGAACCTCGTGGGCCACGCCCAACTGCTCCAGGCGCGCGGCGGCGTACTGCATCGTCTCCCAGTCCGAGCGCGAGCCCATGACGATTCCAACGAGCGGGGATTGCCTTGTGGCACCCATGGCGGCTCCGGTGGCTGGCCTGCAAAACGGTATTCTAGCCATCTACCTCCACACGGGCATCCGCCATGGACCGCAAGCTCCTCGACATCCTCGCCTGCCCTGCCACCCGCCAACCCCTGGCGATGCTCGACAAGGCCGGGCTCGAGGCACTGAACCGCGCGATCGCGACCGGCAACGTCCGCCGCGTCGACGAGGCCGGCCAGGCCGAGCCGCTGCGCGAGGCGCTGGTCACCCGCGACCACAAGCTGGTGTACCGGATCGACGACGGCATCCCGGTACTGCTGGCCGAAGAGGCGATCGCCACCTCCCAGGTCCCGGACTTCCCGAGGCACTGACCGCCGTGGCCATGGACATTGCAGCCCCGCTGGCGGCTCAGGTCGAAGCCGATGTCGCCCAGGCGCTGGCCGAGGACATCGGCAGCGGCGACGTCACCGCCTCGCTGCTGCCCGACACGGCCGACATCGCCTACCTGCTGTGCAAGGAAGCAGCCGTGGTTTGCGGCCGGCCCTGGTTCGACGCCTGCCACCGCGCCCTCGATGCCGACGTGCGCATCGAATGGCGCGTGGCCGAAGGCGACCGGGTCGAGGCCGGCACCGTGCTGGCGACCCTGGCCGGGCGCAGCCGCGCCCTGGTGACCGCCGAGCGCACCGCACTCAACTTCCTGCAGACGCTCACCGGCACCGCCACCACCACGGCGGCGCACGTCGACGCGGTGCGCGGCACAGGCGCGCGCATCCTCGATACGCGCAAGACCATTCCCGGCCTGCGCATGGCGCAGAAGTACGCGGTGCGCGTGGGCGGCGGCGACAACCACCGCATGGGCCTGTACGACACGGTGATGCTGAAGGAAAACCACGTGCGCGCCGCCGGCTCGATCGCCGCCGCGATCGCTTCGGCACGCGCCCTGCACCCCGGCCTGCCATTGGTGGTCGAGGTGGAAACGCTGGAGCAGCTGCGCGAAGCCCTGGCCGCCGGTTGCGACCGGATCCTGGTCGACGACTTCGACGCCGGCACCCGGCGCGAGGCGGTGCGGATCGCGCGCGCGGCGCCGTACAAGGGGCGCATCCCGCTCGAGGCATCCGGCGGCGTGGACCTGTCCACCCTGCGCGCCATCGCCGAAGACGGCGTCGACTGCATCTCGATCGGAGCGCTCACCAAGCACGTGCGCGCGATCGACCTGTCCATGAAACTGGGGCCGCCGTCATGCCGGGATTGCTGATCCTGATGATCGTGATGACCGTGGGCTGGGCGCTCTGGAGCTCCGCGCGCGGCGCCGCCGAACGGGCCACGGAACTGGGCAGCCGTGCCTGCCACGCGGCCGGGGTGCAATTGCTGGACCAGACCGTGCACGCCAGCGGCATCCGCCTGCGCCGCGGCGACGACGGCCGCCTGGGCTTCGAGCGCACCTTCCGCTTCGAGTATTCAGAAGCCGGCGACGACCGCCATGTCGGCAAACTGGTGTTGCGCGGCGATCGGCTGGTCGGTTTCGTCGGGCCGATGCTTACTTGACGATCCGGAGGTGCGGGCCTCGCCTGGGGGCGGGCGGCGGCTCGTCGCCATCGTCGTCGGGCGGGGCCTGGTCGCCCTGCGCGCTCGCATCGCCTTCGGTCTCCGCCGCGACGTTGTCCTCCGGCAATGCCATGCCCTGGCCGTTCTCGCGCGCATAGATCGCCAGCACCGCCGCGACCGGCACGATCACCGCATGGCTCACGCCGGCGAAGCGCGCGGTGAAGGCGACCGCGTCGTTGTCCATCGACAGGTGCGCGACCGCGCGCGCGGCGATGTTGAGCACGACCTTGCCTTCGTTGATCGTGTGCGCCGGCACGCGCACCCCCGGCTGGGTCGCGTCCACCAGCAGGTGCGGCGTCATTCCGTTGTCCGAAATCCACTCGTACAGCGCCCGCAACAGATACGGGCGGTGGCTGGTCATCAGCGGGGAATCGCTCACTCCGGCAGCGGTCGCAGGTTGCGTTCCTGCGGCGTCAGGCTGCGGGCGAAGCCCGGGTTGCGGAAGATGCGGTTGCCGTAGTCCTCGATCGCCTTGCCGTCCTTGGGCAGGCCCACGTCCAGCGCATCCAGGCGCCAGATGATCGGCGCCATCGCGCAGTCGGCCAGGCTCATTTCCGGATTGAGGAAGAACTTGCTGGCCTTGAACAGCGGTACCGAGGCGGTCAGCAGTTCCTTGAGGCGCTTGCGCCCGGCTTCGGCCTGCTGCTTGTTGCCCAGCTGGATCGCCTGCACCTGCGGGACCCAGTCGTGCTCGATGCGCAGCATCGCCAGGCGCAGGCGCGCCCGCGACAGCGGATCGACCGGCATCAAGGGTGGATGCGGGTAGCGTTCGTCGAGGTATTCGCTGACCACGCTGGCCGCGTACAGCACCAGCTCGCGCTCGACCAGGGTCGGCACCGAGTGGTAGGGATTGAGGTCGATCAGGTCTTCCGGCGGATTCTGCGGATCGACCGGAATGAAGTCGTAGGTGACGCCCTTCGCCGCCAGCACCAGGCGCACGCGGTGGCACAACACGTCGTCGACGGAGGAAAACAGGGTCAGTGCGTTACGCATGCGCAGGCTCGTCGCCATCATTGGCAATCTCCGGCGACCGGTACCGCCGGCCGCACTGGCGCCGCCCACCCCGTGCAGGCGGTCGCCACGGTCTCCCCACTCCCCTCAGTGCACGTCGCGCCAGTATTCCTTCTTGAGCAACCAGGCGAGGAACGTGAGGAACGCCAGGAACAGCACGACCCAGACACCAAGGGACTGGCGCTGGAGCACGGCTGGCTCGCCGGCGTACTCGAGGAAAGCGGTGATGTCGCGCACGGTCTGGTCGAACTGCTCGGGCGTCTGCGAGCCCGGCTGCGCCAGTACCAGTTTCTCGATGGGCCGCTCGCCGCCGGCATCGCCAGCGCCGTATTCGGCATGCTGCAGGCCCTGCATCTCCCAGAGCGGGTTCGGCATGGAGGCGTTCGGGAACACGGTGTTGTTCCAGCCCACCGGGCGGGTCTCGTCGAGATAGAACGACTTCAGGTAATTGAAGATCCAGTCGCTGCCGCGCACCCGCGCGATCACGCTCAGGTCCGGCGGCATCTTGCCGAAGAAGGCGGTGCCGTCCTCGTGCGACATGGCCACATGGACCTGTTCGCCGGCCTTGGCGCCGGTGAAGTTCAGGTTGGCCTGCACCTGTTCCTCGGTCAGCCCCAGGTCGGCGGCGATGCGCGAGTAACGCAGGTACTTGAGCGAATGGCAGCCGGCGCAGTAGTTCATGTACAGCTTGGCGCCGCGCTGCAGCGAGGCCTGGTCGTCCAGGTCGGTGCCGGACTGCTGCAGGCCGGCGGTCTCGGCCGCGATGGCCGGGCCACTGGCGAAGCCAAGCGAAATGGCTGCAACGAAAATCGTGGCAAGGAACTTAGTCATGCGTCGTCACCCGTTCCGGCACCGCCCTGGTCCTGTCGATTTTCGTCCACAGCGGCATGGTGATGAAGAAGGCGTAGTAGAGGAAGGTCAGGATGCGGCCGATGATCGTTTCCACCGGATCGGTACCCGGACCCGCGCCGATCTTCATCAGCCACAGGAACGACACCACGAACATGCCGAGCATGGCCCAGGACAGCTTGCCGCGGTAGCGGTAGGACTTGACCTTGGACTTGTCCAGCCACGGCACCAGGAACAGCAGCACGATGGCGCCGAACATCACCAGCACGCCCCAGATCTGGCTGCCGAGGAACGAAGGCACCACGCGCAACATGGCGTAGTACGGGGTGAAGTACCACACCGGCTTGATGTGCTCCGGCGTCACCAGCGGGTTGGCTTCGGTGAAGTTGTCGTGCTCGAGGAACCAGCCGCCGAAGCTCGGTGCGAAGAAGATGATGAAGGCGGCCAGCATCAGGAAGAAGCCGACGCCGACCATGTCCTTGACCGTGTAGTACGGATGGAACGGGATGCCGTCGGTCGGCGCGGTGGTCGACCAGCGGTTGCCCTTCGGGCCCTTCTTGATCTCCACGCCGTCCGGGTTGTTGGAACCGACCTCGTGCAGCGCGCCCAGGTGCAGCACGACCAGCAGCAGCAGCACCAGCGGCATCGCGATCACGTGCAGGGCGAAGAAGCGGTTGAGCGTCGCGTCGCCGGGGATGAAGTCGCCCATGATCCATTCGGTCAGCCCCTGGCCGATCACCGGGATCGCGCCGAACAGGTTGATGATCACCTTGGCGCCCCAGAACGACATCTGGCCCCAGGGCAACACGTAGCCCATGAAGGCCTCGGCCATCAGCACCAGGTAGATGGTCATGCCCAGCAGCCACACCAGCTCGCGCGGCTTCTGGTACGAGCCGTACAGCATGCCGCGGAACATGTGCAGGTAGACCACGACGAAGAACAGCGAGGCGCCGGTGCTGTGCATGTAGCGGATCAGCCAGCCCCACTCGACGTCGCGCATGATGTACTCGACCGAGCTGAACGCCTCGGCGGCGCTCGGCTTGAAGTGCATCGTGAGGAAGATGCCGGTCAGGATCTGGTTGACCAGCACCAGCAGCGCGAGCGAGCCGAAGTAGTACCAGAAGTTGAAGTTCTTCGGCGCGTAGTACTCGGTCATGTGCTTGCGGTACATCGGCATCATGCCGGGCGCGCGCGCATTGACCCAGTCGGCAATGCCCTTGGTGGCGTTGTCGGCGGTACGGGTGAAGATGTTGGCCATGGCTTACGCGGCTCCCGTGTTGCTGGGGTCGACGCCGATCACGAGCGTGGTGTCGTTCTCGAAGTGGTACGGCGGCACCGGCAGGTTGGACGGCGCCGGCTGGCTCGAATACACACGGCCCGCCAGGTCGTAGCGCGACTTGTGGCAGGGGCAGAAATAGCCGCCCTTCCAGTCCGCGTCGAACGGCTGCGGCTTGATCTCCGGGATGAACTCCGGGGCGCAACCCAGGTGCGTGCACACGGCGACCAGGACCAGGATTTCCGGCTTGATCGAGCGCCATTCGTTCTTGGCGTATTCGGGCTGCTGGTCGGTGTTGTCCGAAGCCGGGTCGGCCAGCAGGCCCTCCATGCTCGGCAGCATGTCGAGCATCGCCTTGGAGCGGCGCGCGACATAGACCGGAGAACCACGCCACTTGAGCACCAGCTGCTGGCCCTCGGCCAGCGCGCTGATGTCCTGGGTCACCGGCGCGCCCGCCAGCTTGGCGCGCTCGCTCGGATTCCACGATTTGATGAACGGTACCGCCGCAAACCCGGCCCCCACCGCTCCGACCACGGCCGTGGTCGCGGTCAGGAACCGGCGTCGGCCCAGGTTCTCAGGACGCTCGCCTTCATTGCCCATCAGGCACTCCGCAAAGACTCAATGACAGATCGGCCGTCCCGCTCCGCCACCGTTGCACGGCGCGGCCAGCCGCAAAGACGGGGAAGTGTAACGGAACGTGAATCGGGCCGACAATGTTCCGCGGATAAAACCGCTGGAAACAATGACTTGCAAGCCCCCTCGGCACAGCGCGTGCGATCAGCGCGAAGCCAGCGTCCCGCGGTAACGCGCCGCCAGCACGCCAACCCGCTCCACGTAGCGCTGGGTTTCGGCGTAAGGGGGCACGCCCTTGTACTTGGCCACCGCGCCTTCGCCGGCGTTGTAACCGGCGGCGGCCAGGGTGAGGTCGCCGTCGAAGCGCTTCAGCAGCCAGGCCAGGTACTGCACGCCGCCGCTGATGTTCTGGCTGGCATCGAAGGCATCGCCCACGCCGAAGCGGCGCGCCGTGGCGGGCATCAGCTGCATCAGGCCCTGCGCCCCGACCCGGGACAGCGCCCTGGGGTTGAACGAGGACTCGGCATGGATGATCGCCCGGACCACGGCCTCGTCGACGCCGTACTTCTTCGATGCCGCGGCGATCTCGTCGCCATAGGCGCTGGTGTTGAGCCGCACCGAGCCGAAATTGACCTTGGAGCGCTTGCCGCAGGCGTAGCAGGTCTCGATGTAGCTGTAGCTGATCGTGCGCAGGGTATCGGCCTTGCCACGCGGGCGCCGGCTGCTGTAGTGGCGGACGCCGCCTTCGACGTAGGAATACACCTGGCCGGTCACCCGCCGCGGCGCGGTGTCGCTGGCGGAACGGCTGCTGGAAGAAGCGGCGGCAGGTTGCGGCGGCTTGAAGCTGCTCACCACGTCGCACCGGGAACCGGCGATCTTCTCGCTGGAGAAACTGTTCGTCCCGTCGGCGCCTGCGCAGCGATACACGGTGCCCGCGACAGCAGGCGCCGCCAGCAGCATGCAGGCAACAATCAGGATGACTCCCCGGACCCCCTTGTTCATGGCGGCAGTGTCCTACCATCACGCGCCCATGACAAGTGCTTGATTTTGCTGAACAAGGCCAGGATTAAGCATTTTCCGTGACCATCTGCGCATTCTGTGGCAGCCGGGCCGTTCCTTTAGACTTCGCGCCCATGAAAGGCAAGCTCTACATCCAGACCCACGGCTGCCAGATGAACGAGTACGACTCGGCCCGGATGGCCGACGTCCTCGCCGCGTCCGACGGCCTGGAACTGACCGACAAGGCCGAGGAGGCCGACGTCATCCTGGTCAACACCTGCTCGATCCGCGAGAAGGCCCAGGAGAAGGTCTTCAGCCAACTGGGGCGCTGGAAGGCGCTCAAGCGGGATGGCAAGCCGGTGCTGATCGGCGTCGGCGGCTGCGTCGCCAGCCAGGAAGGGGCCGCGATCGTGAAGCGCGCGCCCTACGTCGATCTGGTGTTCGGGCCGCAGACCCTGCATCGCCTGCCGGAGTTGATCCGCGAGCGCCGCAGTTCCGGCCAGCCGCAGGTGGACATCAGCTTCCCGGAAATCGAGAAGTTCGACCGCCTGCCCGAACCGCGCGCCGACGGACCGGCCGCGTTCGTGTCGATCATGGAGGGCTGTTCCAAGTACTGCTCGTTCTGCGTGGTGCCCTACACCCGCGGCGAGGAAGTCAGCCGTCCGTTCGAGGACGTGCTGGTGGAAGTGGCGCAGCTCGCCGCGCAGGGCGTGCGCGAGGTCAACCTGCTCGGGCAGAACGTCAATGCCTATCGCGGACCTTATGGGGACGGGGAAATCGCAGATCTGGCGTTGTTGATCCGCGCGATCGCGCAGATCGACGGCATCGACCGCATCCGTTTCACCACGTCGCATCCGCTGGAATTCTCCGACTCGCTGGTCGAGGCGTATCGCGACGTCCCCGAGCTCGCCAATTACCTGCACCTGCCGGTGCAATCGGGCAGCGACCGGGTATTGTCGGCGATGAAGCGCGGCTACACCGCGCTCGAGTTCAAGCAGAAGATCCGCAAGCTGCGCGCGGTGCGCCCTGGCATTTCGATCAGTTCCGACTTCATCGTCGGCTTCCCGGGCGAAACCGACGCCGACTTCGACAAGACCATGAAGCTGATCGAGGACGTCGGCTTCGACCAGTCGTTCTCCTTCATCTATTCGCGACGCCCGGGCACGCCCGCCGCCGACCTCGAGGACGACACGCCGGATGCGGTCAAGCACGCCCGCCTGGAGCGGTTGCAAGCCCGGATCAACGCCCAGTCGGCGGCCATTTCCGCCGGCATGGTCGGTAGCGTGCAGCGGGTGCTGGTGACCGGCGCGTCGCGCCGGGACGAAGCTGAATTGACGGGAAAGACCGAAAACATGAAGTCCGTCAACTTTTCCGGGCCAAAACAGCTGATCGGGCAGTTCGTCGATGTGTTAATTACTGGTGCCCTGTCCAATTCGCTGCGCGGAACGATCTCGCCATGCTGTCTTCCGGAAAGCACCACAACCGCCACCTCCACGCGGCCCTGCTCGACCTGATCCTCGCCGCGGCCGCGATGGCCGCGCACTCCGGCGCCATCGCGCTCGACAATCCTGCCTGGCAGTTGCTGCCCGAATGGCTGTGGCCGGGCCTTGCGATGGTGTTCCTGCTCAGCGCGCTGTGGTCTTACGGCAAGCACCGGCGCCGCTAGTCCAATCGCTTGCGGAACCCCAGGATCGCCACTGCCATCACCACCACAGTGAAGGCCAGCAGCGCGCCGACGTCGGGCCATAGCTCGCCCAGTCGCGCGCCGCGCAGCATGATCCCGCGCACCAGCCGCAGGAAGTGCGTCAGCGGCAGGACTTCCGCCAGCCATTGCACGACGCGCGGCATGCCGGCGAACGGGAACATGAAGCCCGACAGCAGGATCGACGGCAGGAACACGAACATCGTCATCTGCATCGACTGGAACTGCGAACGCGCGCGGTTGGAGATCATCAACCCCAATGCCAGGTTGGCCACGATCAGCAGCGCCGAAGCGAGGTACACATCGGCCAGGCTGCCGCGAATCGGCACCTGGAACAGCCACGTTCCCAGCGCCAGCACCAGGGTCACCTGGACCAGGCCGATCGCGATGTAGGGCAGCACCTTGCCCACCATCAGCTCGGTGCTGGTCAGCGGCGTGGCGATGAGCAGCTCCATGTTGCCGCGTTCGCGCTCGCGCACGATGGCCACGGCAGTGAACAGCACCATGGTCATGGTCAGGATCACGCCGATCAGCCCGGGCACGATGTTGACGGCCGAGCGCCGCTGCGGGTTGTAGAACGCGACCACGCTGATGCGCGAGGCGTCGGCGGCGGCACTGCCGGCGCGTGCCTCCAGCGGGACCTGCGCAAGCTGGATCGCGGCGCTCTGCACCACGGTGTCGCTGCCATCGACGAGCACCTGCGCGACATCGGCGCCATTTGCCTTGCGCCGTTCGAAGTCACGGGGGATCACGATGCCGACGCTGATCTCGCCGCGCTCGATCAACTGCATCACTTGCGCCGGCGTGGTGGCGTCATGGGTCGCGCGCACCACTCCGGTGGCGAGCATGTCCATCACCAGCGCGCGCGAGCCGGCGGTATTGGCCTGGTCGGCGACCGCCGCATCCAGGCCGCGCAGGTTGAGGTTGATGGCATAACCGAACAGCGCCAGCTGCAGCACCGGGATGCCCAGGATCATGCCCAGGGTCATCCGGTCGCGGCGCAACTGCCGCACTTCCTTGAGCATGATCGCCCAAAGGCGGCGCAGGCTCATGATCGCGTCCCTGCCATCGCTTCGTCGCGATGGGTGGCGGCGACGAAGACGTCTTCCAGGCTGGGTGCGACCGGTTCGACGCTGGCCTCGACGCCGGCCTCCGCCAGCACATCGCGCAGCCGCGCCTGGGCTTCGCCTTCGCTTCCGGCATCGTCAGCGGCAAGTACGCGCAGGCTGTTGCCGATCTGGGCGACGCTGAGCACGCCCTCGTGGCCGTGGAGCGCGCGCTGCGCGATGCGCGGCTGCGGCGCAACCACCTCGAATGTCCTCCCCTGCAGCGCGCCGGTCAGTTCGGCCGGGCTGCCGTCGGCGACCAGCGCGCCATGGTCGAGGATCGCCAGGCGATGGCAGCGTTCGGCCTCGTCCATGTAGTGCGTCGACACCAGCAGCGTCGTGCCGGCATCGGCAAGTTCGAACAGCGCTTCCCAGAAGTCGCGGCGCGATTCCGGATCCACCGCGCTGGTGGGTTCATCGAGGAACAGCAGCTCCGGTTCGTGGACCACCGCGCACGCCAGCGCCAGACGCTGCTTCTGGCCGCCGCTCAGGGTGCCGGCCAACTGCCGTTGGCGGTCGCCGAAGTCGAAGCGCGCAAGCAGTTCTTCGACGCGATGGCGCTGGCGCGGCACGCCCTGCACCGCCGCCAGGAACTCCAGGTTCTCGCGCACCGTCAGGTCCTCGAACAGCGAGAACCGCTGGGTCATGTAGCCGATGCGCTTGCGCAAGGCCTCGGCCTGCGCGGGGATGCGCAGGCCAAGTACTTCGATCTCGCCTTCGCTGGGCGTCAGCAATCCGCACAGCATGCGGATGGTGGTCGACTTGCCCGAGCCATTCGGGCCAAGGAACCCGTACACGCTGGCGCGCGGCACCGACAGGTCGACGTGGTCCACCGCCACCAGGTCGCCGAAGCGCTTGGTCAGCCCGCGCGAGCGGATCGCCGTTTCGCTCACCCGCCGAACTCCACCCTTACCGGCAAGCCGGCGGGCAATTGCGCTGCGTCCTTGCCCAGTTCGATCTCGGCCAGGTAGCTCAGTCGCGCGGCGTCTTCGCCGATGAGCGCGTAGTACGGAGTGAAGCTGGGCTCGCTACGAATCATGCGCACCGTGCCGGCCAGCGCCTGCTCACGGCCATGGACGAACACCCGGACGCTGTCGCCGACCTTGACCCCGGCGCGCAGGGTTTCCGGCACGTAGATGCGTGCATGCGGCGCATTGCCCACCAGCAGGATCGCCAGCGGCGCGCCCACCGGAGCCTGGTCGCCCAGTTCGTAGGGAATGCTGTCGACGATGCCCGCGCGCGGCGCGACCACGGTCAACTTGTCCAGGCTCGTCTGCTCTGCGCGCGCCTGCGCCGCAGCAGTCTGGACCGCGGCTTCGCCCTGGGCGATTCGCTCTTCCCGGGTGCCATGCAGCAACTCGTCGAGTGCGGCATTGGCCTGCTGCACCTGCGCGCTGGCGCTGGCGGCCGCGGCGCGGGCGCGATCGACGTCGGCGGCGGCGACCAGCTTCTGTTCGCCCAGCGGACGGAGCCGCGCGTAGTAGGCGCTGGCGTCGCGCGCCGCGGCCTGCGCGGCGGCGAGCGCTGCACGCGCTTGCGC
>JALYWW010000009.1:5750-42666 GCA_030852515.1 Pseudomonadota bacterium | reverse complement strand
GTCGGTGCGGCGGCCGGCGGCGCGCTTGGCGCCGTGGCGGGCAATCGCGCTTCGGAAAAGGCCGATCCGCGCGAGGACCTGGGGCATTTCGAGCAGCTCTACCGCAATGCGCCCTACTTCGTTGCCGGCTACGACTGGCACGATTACGCGCCGGCCTATCGCTACGGCATCCAGACCTGGGAGGCGAACAGGGGCCGCAGTTTCGACCAGGTCGAGTCGCAACTGCAGGGTGGCTGGGAAGCCGCGGCGCGCTACGGTTCGCAGTTGCAGTGGGCGAATGCACGTCCCGCGGTGGAGCACGCCTGGCGGTCGATGTCGGAGGCGGGCCAGGAGAAAGTCAGGAGCGATGGCGGCCGGGACTGAGCGGTGTTTGCACATGCCGGGGCAGCCGGGCGTGACTCGGCCCTACAATGACGGCTGATCGCAACGGATGTGCCCGATGACCGACACCCCGAAGCCGGCCGGCAACAACGATATCAGCCGTGAACAGGCCGAAGACGCGGTCCGCGTGCTGCTGCGCTGGGCCGGCGAGGATCCGGCCCGCGAAGGTCTGCTCGACACGCCCAACCGCGTGGTCAAGGCGTACCGGGACTGGTTCAGCGGCTACGCATTGGACCCGGACGATTACCTGCAGCGCACGTTCGAAGAGGTCGCCGGCTACGACGAGCTGATCGTGCTGCGCGACATCGAGTTCGAATCGCATTGCGAGCACCACATGGCGCCCATCATCGGCCGGGTCCACGTGGGCTACCTGCCCGACGGCAAGGTGGTGGGGATCAGCAAGCTGGCACGGGTGGTCGAGGCCTACGCGCGCCGCTTCCAGGTGCAGGAAAAGATGACCGCGCAGATCGCCGACTGCATCCAGCGCGTGCTGCAGCCGCGCGGCGTGGGCGTGGTGGTCGATGGCGCGCACGAGTGCATGACCACTCGGGGCGTGCACAAGCGCGGGGTCAGCATGGTCACCTCGAAGATGCTGGGCAGCTTCCGCGAGGACGCGCGGACGCGGGCCGAGTTCCTGCAGTTCATTGGGCGGTAGAAAACAGGGGTCAGAGTACTATTTCCCTCGTGGTTTCCCCGTAGCTTGAATTTTACCCGGGGAAAATAGTACTCTGACCCCGTGATTACCTCCCATCCCCTTTCGACCCGGGTCACGGCCTTCGCCGGCGACCGCCTGATTGCCGCCGGGCCCTTGCGCAGCGTGGCCTTGACCGCCTGGCAGGCGCGCGATGCGGCACCCGGCACCCCGGTGCTGATCTTCGACGACGTCGAGCATCGCCAGGTCGAGATCGACCTGCGCGGGACGATGGCCGAGCTGGTGCAGCGCCTCGCCGCGACACCGGACGACGCGTCGACACCGGCCTCCGCCGCGGCCAAGCCCGAAACGCCTTTGGTGCCCCGCGGCCGTGGCCGCCCGAAGCTGGGCGTGGTCGCACGCGAGGTCACCCTGTTGCCGCGCCACTGGACCTGGCTCAACGCCCAGCCCGGTGGTGCCTCGGTCGCGCTGCGCAAGCTGGTCGAGGCCGCGCGCCGCGATGGCGGCGGCGACGCGCGGCGCCAGCGCCAGGAAGCGGCCTACCGCTTCATGCACGCCATCGCCGGCAACGCGCCGGCGTTCGAGGAGGCTGCGCGCGCGCTGTTCGCCGCCGACCTGGCGCGCTTCGAGGATGCCGTGATCGACTGGCCCCGCGACGTCCGCGAGCATGCGACCATGCTCGCCGCGCTCGCCATGCGTGACTGACTGCTTGAACTCACAGACCACTCCGCGCGTGCGCCGCGCCGCGCTTGCCTTCATCTTCGTGGTGGTGCTGATCGACGTGCTGTCGTTCGGCCTGATCATCCCGGTGCTGCCGCACCTGATCGAGGACTTCGTCGGCGGCGACACCGCCAACGCGGCTTACTGGATCGGCGTGTTCGGCACCGTGTTCGCCGCGATCCAGTTCGTGACCTCGCCGATCCAGGGCGCGTTGTCGGACCGCTTCGGGCGGCGCCCGGTGATTCTGCTGTCGTGCCTCGGCCTCGGCCTGGACTTCGTGTTCATGGCGCTGGCCAATACGCTGCCATGGCTGCTGGTGGGCCGGATCATCTCCGGCGTGACAGCGGCGAGCTTCACCACCGCCAACGCCTACGTTGCCGACGTGACCCCGCCGGAACAGCGGGCGAAAAGCTACGGCATGATCGGCGCCGCGTTCGGCCTGGGATTCATCGTCGGTCCGCTGCTCGGCGGCTGGCTCGGCGAGATCCACCTGCGCCTGCCGTTTTGGTTCGCTGCCGGGCTGACTTTGCTCAACTTCGGCTACGGCCTGTTCGTATTGCCCGAGTCGCTGCCGCCGGAGAAACGCACGAAGAAGTTCGACTGGTCGCACGCCAACCCGCTGGGATCGATGGTGCTGCTCAAGCGCTACCCGCAGGTGTTCGGGCTGGCGGCAGTGGTGTTCATCGCCAACCTGGCGCACTACGTTTACCCGAGCATCTTCGTGCTGTTCGCCGACTACATGTACCAGTGGGGCCCGCGCGAAGTCGGCTGGGTGCTGGCGGCCGTGGGCGTGTGCAGCGTGATCGTGCAGGCCGGGCTGGTCGGCAAGGTCGTGCACGCGATCGGCGAGCGCCGCGCGCTGCTGCTTGGACTAACCTGCGGCGCGATCGGCTTCGGCATCTACGGATTCGCCGACCAGGGCTGGATCTTCCTCGTCGGCATTCCGATCAGCGCGATCTGGGGCCTGGCCGCGCCGTCGACCCAGGCACTGATCACCCGCCAGGTCGGCCCGGAAGTACAGGGACGCATCCAGGGCGCGCTGATGAGCCTGGTGTCGGTGGCCGGCATCATCGGCCCCGCCATCTTCGCCGGCAGCTTCGGCTGGTTCATCGACGCCAAGGCGCCGGTGCACCTGCCGGGCGCGCCGTTCCTGATCGCGGCATTACTTCTGGGTGCGGCGATCGCCATTGCGTGGTACTACGCTCGCGAGACCCCGCCCGGAGAGCCGCCATGCGCATCGCCCTGATCGCCGTCGTCGCCACTGCCTTGCTGTCGGCCTGCGGCAGCGTCGAATACAAGGATACCAACGCCGCGGTGGACGCGAATCCACAGTGCGTTTCCGAGGCCGGCCCCGACGAGCTGCCCGACCCCTGGTGCAAGCGCGAGTCGTCCGCGACCTGGACGATCGGCGGCGAGGGCGAGCCGGTGGACTTCAGCGGGGACAAGGACGATTGAGTGCGGGATCGCGCGCAAGGCGCGCTCCTACATCCATTTCTTGAGGCGGGCGATGACCACGGCGACGGCGGCAAACGCGCCCATCGCCGCCAGCGCCGTCCAGAAGCCGCTGGCGCCCGAGTCGAACAGCGGCGCCTTGAAGTTCATGCCGAGCACCCCGGCGACCACCGCCAGCGTGCCCAGCAGCACGGTCACGAAGGTCAGCACGCGCATGGTGTCGTTGGTGCGCTGGGCACTGCGGCTGGTGTAGAGCTCGAAGCTGCCGACCACCAGTTCGCGCGCGACCTCCACTGCGTCCATCGCACGTTCGAAGCGCAATTCCAGCGCCTCGAATCGTCGTTCGGCCGAAGCGTGGTCCTCGTCGGGCCGGAAGTCGGGCCGCGCC
Organism: Pseudomonadota bacterium; assembly: GCA_030852515.1. Taxonomy (GTDB): domain Bacteria; phylum Pseudomonadota; class Gammaproteobacteria; order Xanthomonadales; family Xanthomonadaceae; genus Cognatiluteimonas. The sequence goes on along the minus strand of JALYWW010000009.1, from coordinate 39,073 downwards.
AGGGCGCCGAACACGTGCCGGTGCGGCGCGAGCATCCGCCGCAGCCGCGACGCACCCCGGCGCATCCGCGACAGCTCGGGCAGGCACTCGGGGTAGCGCTCGCGCCCCAGGATCGCAACCTCCAGCCGGTCGACCGCTTCCTCCAGTTCCGAGACGGCGTGCAGGTAGCTGTCCACCTGCCAGTCGAGCAACGAAGCGGCGAAACTCTCCGCATCCAGCGTGCCGATCCGGGTCTCGCCGCGCTCGCGTTCGTACAGTTCGTCGAGGATTTCCAGCGGACCGCGATGCAGGCTGAGCACGAAGTTCTCGCCGCAGACCAGCGCCAGCCCGCGGCCGTGGAACGCCAGGTGCTTGCCGCACTCCACCGCCGCCACCTCGACTACGAACCAGTCGCCGTAGTTCCGCAGCCGGGGCTTGCCGCCGAGCTGCGCCAGCTCGCCGTCCGCGCCATCGAGTTCGAGCCGCTCCAGCAGGCGCTCGAGGATCGGTGCCGCGTCGCCAGCCTTGTTGTCCTCCAGGTCGATCCATAGCAACTGGCTTTCGCTCAGCGAAGACAGCTCGATCGCGTCCTCTTTGATCCTGCGGTCGCCGCCATCGGCGTCGAACAACAGCGCGCGCAACTGGACCGATGTGTCGGGGGTGTCGGGCATGCCGTATCATCCACCGCGCGCGCGAACAGCGGGTGAATCGTTGCGCGGTGTTGACGCCGGCCCACCCATGCTCCGCGCATGTCGCCGCGCCCAGCGAAGCACACGGCCGCCACCGACGCGGCGACCGACGCCGGGTTGCGCCACGTCAGCGACTCGGCTCCGGGCATCCGCCGCCAGCGCCATGGGCGCGGCTTCGCCTATCGCGATGCGGGCGGCCGCAAGCTTACGGATGCGCGGGCGCTGGAACGCATCCGCGCGCTGGCGGTGCCGCCGGCATGGACCGATGTCTGGATCTGCGCTGATCCGCGCGGCCATATCCAGGCCACCGGGCGCGACGCGCGGGGACGCAAGCAGTATCGCTACCACCCGCGCTGGAGCGCGACCCGCGGCGAGGGCAAGTTCGATCGCATCGTGGCGTTCGGCGAGGCATTGCCCGGATTGCGCCGACGCCTGCGCACGGACCTGGCCCGCGAAGGATTCCCGCGCGAGAAAGTGATGGCGATGGTCGTTGCGGTGCTCGGCGAGACCCTGGTCCGGGTCGGCAACGCCGAGTACGCGCGCGACAATCGTTCCTACGGCCTGACCACGCTGCGCAATCGCCATGTGGCATTCCTGCATGGCGGTCGCGCCCGGTTCCGCTTTCGCGGCAAGGGTGGGCAGGAGCATGACGTGGTGCTCGACGATGCGCGCCTGGTGCGCTTGCTGCGTCGCTGCCAGCAGCTGCCCGGGCAGGCGCTGTTCCAGTACCGCGACGACGACGGCAGCCTGGTCGAAGTCGAGTCCGGCGAGGTCAACGACTACCTGCACGAAACGACCGGCAATGCCTTCAGTGCGAAGGACTTCCGCACGTGGGGCGGCACGCTCGCGGCCTTCCAGCGGTTGGCGCGCACCGGCCTGCCGGTGAATGCGCAGGGCGAGCCGGCCGGGGAGCGCGCACTGGCGGCGACGGAGAACGACATCGTGCGGGAAGTCGCAGCCGCGCTGGGCAACACGCCCACCGTGTGCCGCAAGGCGTACATCGATCCCGTCGTGTTCGCCGGCTGGCGCGATGGCCGGGTGGAGCGCGCTGCCGCGGCATGCCGCGGCGAACGGCAATGGGAGGCCGCGGCATTGCGCTTCCTGCGGCGGGCTCACGCCGCTGCCACGCGCGGCGGCCGAGACTAGTCCGCCCGCCCGGGAGCCCGCCATGGCCACCTGCGACGTCTGCGGCAACAACTACGACAAGGCTTTCACCATCTCCGGCCCGATGGGCGCCGGCACCTACGATTCGTTCGAATGCGCGATCCATGCGCTCGCGCCGACCTGCAGCCACTGCAACTGCCGGATCATCGGCCACGGCGTGGAGAGCGATGGCGTGTTCTATTGCTGCGCGCATTGCGCGAAGCATTCGGGCGTCAAAGGCGTGGACGACCGGGCTTGATCACATTTCCGGGAGCAGGGCCCAGAACGGTTTCTGCTGCGTGGCCCAACCTTGCGACGCCTCCTCGATGATCGCCAGCGTGGTTTCGAACTCCTCGGGCTGCGCATCGCGCCACTCGCCGGCGTGCTCGAGCAGGATGAGGTAGCCGGCGGCCGGCCACCACGACATGTCGGACAGGCAATCGGCCAGCGCGTCCCAGTTGCCGCCGAACCAGTCCGGAAACCGGAGCGCCACGCGCAACCGCTCGAGCGCTTCGTCCTTGTCGCTGCAGCCTGAGAGGTTGACGCTTGCCGCGGCGAAATCCAGCGCCATCGCCGCGGCGAGGAAATCGGAAATGCCGCTGGCTTCGACCACGTACACGCCGGCAAGCGCCGGATCGGCCATCACGGAACGCAGTTCGGTGGCGTCGCCGTTCATCGGCTGCCTCGCGGTTCGAAATGGCGGAAGCTGCGGTAGTGGTCGTCGGTATAGAAATACTCGACCGGCGGGTCGCCGCCGGCGACGATGCGGCGCGCGCCGCGATCGCCGGAACCCGGGGTTTCCACGGTGTACTCGCGGTAGTAGCCGCGCGGCCTGGACGGCAGCAGGCGCTCGCGGTTCTGGAAGGTGCCGCCGTCCTGGCGATACTCGTAGGGACCGCCGGCTTCGATGCGGCGCAGGGTGTCGTGCGCTTCGGACGGGAGGAAGGCAGGCCACTCGGAGGTCGCGACTTCGGTCGCGTTCTCCGCCGCCCCCATATCCTTGTCCTGCCGGTTGGCAACGGCCCACGCCGCAACGATCGCGATCACCAGGACCAGCGCTACTCCACGACGCATCGGGCCTCCCGGCTCAGCCGCAACTGATGCCCACGATCGCGTCGCGTTCGTTGAGCTTGATGTTCACCCGGTCCACGCGGTAATCCATGGTCACCGCCTGGCCCGGGCGGATCACCCGCACGGACTTGCTGCGGGTGTCGACGCGCACGCGCTCGACGATGTCGTCGTCGACGCCCTTGCCGATCGCCCAGCTTCCCGCCTCGGCGACGCATTGCATTTCAAGCGACGGCGGTGCCGGCGGAGGCATTGGCGCGCACGCGGCCAGCGGCAACGCGAGCAGCAGGACGGACATCGGTCGCATGGCCATGGTTGGCTCCTGGGCGGATGTTGGGAGTGTGCAGCATCGGCGAGATGGCGTGTGGCAGGCGTCAAATGCCGGCAATGCCTTGGCGCTCAGGCGATCAGCAGGCTCGAGGCGGGGCGCTGCATCGTTCGTGCGGGCGACGATGACGCCGACCATGATCCGGCGATGCGCCTTGCCGCTTCGACGAGATCCTCTTCGGGTCGTGCATACGGAATTCGCAGCCAGCCGTCGGACCCGCCCTCGACACTGAACACCGGCCCGGGTGCCAGGAACACGCCATGGCGCTCCATCGACGCCGCCAGCTGCGTCGCGCTGCCCCGTGGCAACTGCACCCACAAGGCGAGGCCACCGTCGGGGAGGCGGAAGCGCCAGCCGGGCAGGTGTTCGCGCAACGCGCCGGCGAGCGCATCGCGACGCTGCCGCAGCCGCGCGCAGCGGGTGGTGTGGATGTCGTCGCCGGCCTTGAACAGTTCGGCCAGCACCAGCTGGTCGAACAGCGAGCTGCCCAGGTCGAACTGCACGCGCGTGGCCACGAGCTTCGGCACCAGCGCCTGCGGCGCGCGGATCCAGCCCAGGCGCACGCCGCCCCAGAACATCTTCGAGGCGCTGCCGATGGTGATCGCGCCGGTGGCATGCGCGGCGAATGGCGCGGGCATCGCCGTCTCCAGCAGCGACGTCGGCTGCAGGGTTTCGTCGACGACCGCGACGGTATCGGTCGCGCGCAACGCGTCGGCATGGCGCGCACGCATTGCATCGCCCATCAGGAAGCCGGTGGGGTTCTGGAAATCCGGGATCAGGTAGGCCAGTCGCGGCCTGGTCTGGCGCAGGGTGGCGTCGATCTCGTCGATGTCCCAGCCCTGGTCGCCCAATGGATCCGCGAGCGGCGAGCTGACCAGTTGCGCGCCGCCCAGGCGCAGCGCTTCGATCGCGTTGGAGTACACCGGCGACTCGATCATGATCCTGTCGCCCGGCGCCGACAGCGCCCGCGCGACGATGGCGATGGCCGACAGCGCGCCGGTGGTCACCACGATCTGCCCGGGCGTGGTCGGCAGTCCGCGCCGCGCATAGGACGCGGCGATGATCGCCTGCAGTTCCGGCAGGCCCGAAGGCAGGTATCCGCTGCCGCACAGATAACTTGGCAGCGCCGCCAGCGCACGGGTGTAGGCCGCGGCAACGCCGGGTGTCGCCGCGCCGGAGGCGCAATTGAGGTCGATCGCGCCTTCGGGTGCAGCAGACATCCCGCCGGCGTGCAGCGCATGGTCATGCGCGCGGCGGCGCTCGATCGGGACTGCCGCATAGGTGCCCGATCCCTGGCGCGCGTTGGCGAAGCCGGCGTCGATCAGCTCGGCGTAGGCGCGCGAAACGGTGCTGCGGGATACGCCCAGGGCCGTGGTCACCGCACGCTCGCTGGGCAGGCGGGTGCCGATCGGGATGCGGCCGTCGCCGATCAGCTCCTGCAATGCCTGGCGCAGGCCAAGATAGGCGGGCGAGCGGTCGAAATCGCCGACCAGGGCGGCGAGGCGGGCGGGCGCCAGGGAGCGGTTCATGGGGCCACTATCGCACGATTGGCTATATCGGGTGTATCCAATTATCGGGACGATTCGCGCATGTCCACGAACAGCACATCGAAGCCGGCGTCGACCGCCGCCGGGCTCGCCAACCGCGGTCCGCTCGAACAGCTCAAGGCGGGGCGGATGCCCGAGCGCCTGGCCAGGCTCGGGATCGGGCTCTGGCTGTACGGGCTGTCGGTCGCGCTGATGATCCGCGGCGCGGTCGGCGCGTCGCCGTGGGACGTGTTCCACCAGGGCGCGGCGCTGCACCTGCCGATGTCGTTCGGCGTGGTCATGATCCTGGCCTCGGTCGTGGTGTTGCTGGCGTGGATCCCGCTGAAGCAGATGCCCGGCCTGGGCACCGTCGCCAACACCTTGCTGATCGGGCCGTTCGCGGATCTCAATCTCGCCATGATCGCCACCCCGGACAGCATCGTGTGGCGCGTGGCGTTCATGCTCGCGGGCGTGCTCGTGTGCGCGTTCGCGACCGGCCTCTACATTGGCGCGCAACTCGGGCCCGGACCGCGCGACGGCCTGATGACCGGGTTGGCGCGACGCACCGGCCGCTCGATCCGGCTGGTGCGCACGATCATCGAGGTCGGCGTGCTCATCGCCGGCGTCGTGCTGGGCGGCGTGTTCGGTGTCGGCACGATCGTGTTCGCGCTGGGCGTCGGCCCGGTGACCCAGTATTTCCTGCGCAGGCTGGTGGTGGCATGAAAAACGACGATCCGCACGACAGCGTGCTGCACTACAGCGCCTTCACCGCCGACGGCAAGGGCGGCAATCCGGCCGGCGTGGTGCTCGATGCGCGCGGCATGGACGATGCGGCGATGCAGCGCGTTGCCGCCGACCTGGGCTACTCGGAAACCGCGTTCCTGTTTCCACGTGCCGATGCCCCGCGCGACGAGGCCGCCTTCGACATCCGCTATTTCAGTCCGCTGGCCGAGGTCAGTTTCTGTGGCCACGCAACGATTGCCGCGACCGTGGCCCATGCGCAACAGCACGGCGCTGGTGGAAGGTTGCTGCATACGCGCGCCGGAGCAGTGCGCGTCGAGGTCGATCAGGCCGATGTCGACGGCCCATTTGTCGCCACGCTGACCAGTGTCGAGCCGCGCGTCACCGCGCTGGATGCGGCCGACCTGGAGGCGATCCTGTCGGCGTTGCGCTGGCGCCGCGAAGACCTGGATCCCGCGCTTGCGCCCGCGGTGGCCTATGCCGGCGCGTCGCACCCGGTCATCGCCACGGCCACGCGCGCGCGGCTTGCGCAGCTCGACTACGACTTCGACGCGCTGGGCGCGATCCTCGCCAGGCGCGGCTGGATCACGGTGAACCTGGTCTGGCGCGAAAACGCGACCAGCTTCCATGCGCGCAATCCGTTCCCCACGGGTGGCGTGGTCGAGGATCCTGCGACCGGCGCCGCGGCGGCGGCGCTCGGTGCCTATCTCGCCGATCGACGGGCGCTGCCCGCGGGTCGCGCCTTCACCATCCGCCAGGGCGAAGACATGGGTCGACCCAGCCGCATCCTGGTCTCGGTGCCCGAGAACCTGCGCGAGGGCGTCCGCGTCGCCGGAACCGCGGTGAGGCTGGCAGCCGATTGAGGCATGCTTGGCGGATGGGAGCCCGTCCGATCCTGCGTGCGTCCGCCGGTGTCTTGCTCGCGCTCGTCGTGCTGGTCGGCAGCGGCCTGGTGTTCAACGAGCAGCTCGCGCCGAAGGCCACGGGCGCGCCAGGCCATGCATTGCCGGTGCAGCCGGCGCAGACGCAAATCGATCGCGAACTCGTGCCGATGCTCGCCGCCAATCCCGGCAAGACCGGTGCGCTGCTGCTTCCCGACGGCCTGGATGCCTACGCAGCGCGGGCGATGACCGCGCAGCGGGCCGGGCGCAGCCTGGACCTGCAGTACTACATCTGGAACGACGACCTCACCGGCCACCTGCTCGCGCGCGAAGCGCACGCAGCCGCCGAGCGCGGCGTGCGCGTGCGGATCCTGCTGGACGACATGAATGCCGCCGGCCTGGATCCGCAGTGGATGGCGCTCGACGCGCACCCCAACATCGAGCTGCGACTGTACAACCCGTTCCGCAACCGCGAAGGCCTGGTCCGCGGGATCGAACTGGTGCAGCGCGTGTTCAGCGTCACCCATCGCATGCACAACAAGGCATGGATCGCCGACGGACGGGTGGCGATCATCGGCGGCCGCAACATCGGCGAGGAGTACTTCGCCGCCGACGCAACGATCAACTTCCGCGACCTCGACCTGTTGCTGTTCGGCCCGGCGGTGGTCGAAGCCAGCGCCATCTTCGACCGGTTCTGGAACAGCGACGCGGTGGTGCCGATCTCCGCCCTGCGCCTGGCCTCGGCGCGCGACCTGGACCGCGCGATCGCCGACTTCAACGACGAGGCATTGCAAGCGCGTGCGCAGCCCTACCTGGAACGGGTGGCGGCATCGGCCAGCGTGCGCGACTACCTGCGCCGGCAGCTGCGCCCGATGTGGACGGACGGCTTGCGGGTGTTGTCCGACCCGCCCTCGAAGCGCGGCAATGACGCGCGCGATGACTGGCTGGTGACCTCGCTGCTGGACATGCTGCGTGGCGCCCGCCACAAGGCGCTGCTGATCTCGCCCTATTTCGTCCCCGGCGACACCGGCACCGAGGGCCTGTCGGCGCTGGCGCTGGCGGATGTGGAAGTCGGCGTGATCACCAATTCGCTGGCCGCCAACGACGTGCCCGCGGTGCACAGCGGCTACGCCGGCTATCGCCCGGCGCTGCTGCGCAACGGCGTGCACCTGTACGAGATCAAGGTCCGTGGCCGCCCGGAGGGCGCCGGACCGCTGGGCAGCAGCGGCGCCAGCCTGCATACCAAGGCGTTCGTGGTCGACGATGCGCGCGGCTTCGTCGGTTCGTTCAACCTGGATCCGCGCTCGGCCGCGCTGAATACGGAAATGGGCGTGCTGTTCGACGATCCCGCGCTGGCCGCCGGTGTGCGCAACGAGTACCTGCGCCTGTCCGCGCCCGGCTCCAGCTATTGGGTGTTCCGGGACCAGCGCGGCGACGTGCGCTGGCTCGATCGCGCCGCGCAACCGCCGCAGGTGCTCGACACCGAGCCCGACGCCGGCATCTTCCGCCGCGGCCTCGCGCGCGTGCTGGGCTGGCTGCCGATCGAGTCGCAGCTGTAGGCGAGCGGTGCGGATGCATGCCTTCTGGCAGGGGCGGGGACGCACACGCCCGCTAGGATGGGGAGGTGCATGATGCACGGTCCATGGGAGTCCACATGTCGCGTCGCCTGATCCTTGCCGCCCTTTCGCTTGCCGTAGCCGGCAGCCTGCATGCCGAAGTCCCGGCGCCGCGCGACGTGCCCTATGCGCCCGGCACGATCAAGGTCGAGATCGATGCGACCAACCTGGACCAGCGCATCTTCCACGTGAAGCAGACGATCCCGGTCGCGGCCGGCGACCTGACCCTGCTGTATCCGATGTGGATCCCGGGCGGGCACACCCCGCGCGGATCGATCGACAAGGTCGCGGGCATTTCCTTCATGGCCAACGGCAAGAAACTGGAATGGAAGCGCGACACGGTGGAAGTCGCCGCGTTCCACGTCACGGTTCCCGCCGGCGTGTCCGAGATCACCGCCGAGTTCGATTTCCTGTCGCCGACCGACCGCTCGCAGGGCCGGGTGGTGATGACACCGAACATGCTCAACCTGCAGTTCATCTCCACCCTGCTGTATCCGGCGGGCCACTACGCCAGCCAGGTCACCTTCGACCCGATCGTGACCTATCCCGCCGGCTGGACCGCGTTCACCGCGCTGCACGTCGACAGCCAGAGCGGCAGCACCATCGACTACGAAAACGTCCCGCTGGACATCCTCGCCGACTCGCCGGTGTTCGCCGGCCGCTACGCGAAGCAGATCGACCTGACGCCCAAGGGCAACGACGTGCCGGTGCGCCTGGGCGTGGTCGCCGATGCGGCCAAGTACCTGGAGACCAAGCCCGAGCAGGTGGCGCAGCACAAGGCGATGGTCGAGCAGGCGCTGAAGCTGTTCGGTGCGCAGCATTACGACCATTACCAGTTCCTGTTCGCGCTGTCCGGGCAGATGAGCGGCATCGGCCTGGAACACCAGCGCTCCAGCGAGAACGGCGTCGGTACCGGCTACTTCACCGACTGGAAGGAGAAGGCCGGATTCACCGACCTGCTGCCGCACGAGTACACCCATTCCTGGAACGGCAAGTACCGCCGCGGCGCCGACCTGTGGACCCCGAACTACAACGTGCCGATGCAGGACAGCCTGCTGTGGGTGTACGAAGGCCAGACCCAGTACTGGGGCAACGTGCTGGCCGCGCGCAGCGGCATGCGTCCGATGGAAGCGTCGCGCGATGCACTGGCGATGGTCGTGGCGACCTACGCCGACAACCGCCCCGGCCTGTCCTGGCGCAACGTGCAGGACACCACCAACGACCCGATCATCGCCGCACGCGCGCCGCGTGCGTACCGCAGCTACCAGATGAGCGAGGACTACTACCGCGCCGGGCAGCTGATCTGGCTCGAGGCCGACGCGCTGATCCGCAACGAGACGAAAAACAGGAAGTCGCTCGACGACTTCGCCAAAGCCTTCTTCGGCGTAAACGACGGCGAGTGGAAGGTGCAGAACACCTACACCTTCGAGGACGTGGTCGCGACGCTCGACGGCGTGCTCGAGCACGACTGGGCGACCTTCCTTCGCGATCGCCTCGACGGCAAGGTCGACCTGACCGGCGGCATCGAGGCCGCGGGCTGGAAGCTGGTCTACAAGGACGAGCCCAGCGCGCTGGCCAAGTCCTGGGGCAGCCGCGGTGGTGGCGACTTCGTGTACTCGCTGGGGCTCTCGCTGAACAAGGAAGGCGAGATCGGCGACGTGCGCTGGGACAGCCCGGCGTTCAATGCCGGGCTAGGCACCGGCGCCAGCGTGATCGCGGTCAACGGCCAGGAATACAGCGAGGACGTGCTCGAGGATGCGATCAAGGCGGCGAAGGACGGCAAGGCGCCGATCCAGCTGATGGTCAAGGCGTTCGACCGTTATCGTACCGTCGACCTCCACTACCACGGCGGCCTGCGCTATCCGCACCTGGAGCGGATCGAGGGCAAGCCCGATCGCCTGACCCCGATCTTCACCGCGCGGTAGGCGCGCGCCCTGCGCGCGATCGCCGGGGCAGTCGTCTATCCGAAACGCGATATCGCGGCGTCCAGCTTCTCCAGCTGCGCCGCCGCGATGTCCCGGAAGCCCGCGGACAGGTTTTCCCCCGCTGATACGCGTCGCCAGAAGTCGCGCGCCGCGCCTGCCGCCGCCTGCCAGTGCGCCTGCTGTTCCGGCACCGGCAACGGAATGTCCAGCATGCGCTCCACGATTTCGCCGGTGGACGCGGGACGCAGCGCCATCGGCAGCATGTCGTAGCTCGGCGCCAGTGCCAGCGGCCGGGCATCGGTCAACGCCAGGCTGGCGTTGCCCAGGTGCATGTCGCTGTTGCCGATCAATGCGCCGAACCAGCCACGGATCGAGAGGATGCGGGCGTCGTCCGCGCCGAGCCAGCCGTCGCGCAGCAGCTGCGGGGCGAATCGCCACCAGTCGATCCGGCCATGGCCGTAGTACGCCGAGTCCAGCGCCGCCAGCGACACCAGGCCCCGTCGACCGAGCGCAGTGCTGCGGTCGAAGCGCGTGGATTGCAGGAACACGCGGCCATCGGCCTGCAGCAGTTCGCTTTCGGCGGCGGGAATGCCGTTCGCGCGCAGCACGTCGCCGACGATGTGCTCGCACTGCAGCAGGTCGGCCCAGCGCTGCGCGGCGGGCGTGCCGGCGCGCTCGCTGAACTTGACGATGACGGCGCGGTAGCCGGATGCGTCCCGCAGGCAGGCAGCGAACTTCGGTTGCTCGCCACCTGCGGAAGAACCGACGTCCTCGCCCAGCAATGCGGCATCGGCGAGTTCCGGATAGCGCCTGGAGCGATCCGCAGCAGGCATTGCCGTCGGCGAAAGCGCCGATCGCAGCGCGCGCTGGAGCGCAGCGTCGCCGAGCACCAGGTCGCCCGGCGCATCGTCGCCGTGGCGCAACAGCGCAAGCACGATGTCGTCCGCTCCCCAGCGGGCCAGGTCCTCCGGCGCTCCGATATCCATGGCCACGCGATGCACGAAGGCGCGGCCAAGGAACCCCTGCGGCCGCTGGTCATCGAGGAACCAGGGAAGCCCGGGGAACAGGCCGTCGGCAAAGGGGGCATGCATGAACGCGGGCAAGGGCCGCACGGGCTGGAAGTGGAACCCGCCGCCGTGTACCGCCCGCAGCTCGCCGAGCGCCTCCGCCCGTCCGTCGGAAGCGACGCGATAGAGCGGCCAGCGACGGCCGGCGCGCGCGATTTCGCGACCCAGCGCATACCGGGTCGCCCGCGCCTGGCCGATGCGGACGATGCCCTCGCCCGCCTGGCCCAGGAGCCGTGAAATGGTGGGCTGGCTGACGCCAAGCGAACGGCCCAGCGCCAGCGCAGTCAGCGGGCCATTGCGGCGGAGCAGGGTTTCCAGTTGCGGGAGGCGGGAGTCGGCCATCCCGTTATTGAATATATATTTGAATAGATAGTCAAGCTATAGCGCCATATACTCGCCATTCTGGCGTAGAAATGGAATATATATTGAATAGATTCATGGCTCTCGCCGATTCCAGGATGCCAGCAGCTCGGCCTCGTGCACCCTGGCCTGTTCGAGGTGCGCATGCTTGACGTGGCCGTAGCCGCGGATCTGTTCCGGGATCGCGGCAATGCGCGCAGCCAGGGCGACGTTGTCGCCGTCGAGCGCATCGAACAGGCCGCCTACGGTGCGTTCGTAGTCCGCCACCAACTGGCGCTCGCCACGACGCTCGGCGGTGTAGCCGAACACGTCCAGCGGCGTGCCGCGCAACCCGCGCAACTTCGCCAGCACCCGGAACGCGGTGAACACCCACGGCCCGAACTCCTGCTTCAGCAGCCGGCCCTGCGCATCCTTCTTCGCCAGCAGCGGCGGCGCGAGATGGAAGCGCAATGAGTAGTCGCCTTCGAACTGCTGTTCGAGGCGGCGCTTGAACTCGCCGCTGGTGTACAGGCGCGCGACTTCGTACTCGTCCTTGTAGGCCATTAGCTTGAACAGGTAGCGGGCCGCGGCTTCGGCGAGATCGGTGCTGCCGGGTGCGCGCGCCTGTTCGGCGGCGCGGACGCGCGCGACGAAATCGGTGTAGCGCTTCGCGTAGCGCGCATTCTGGTACTCGCGCAGGAATGCGGCGCGGCGGGCGATGACTTCGTCCAGCGAGCGCGACAGGCGCGTGTCGTCCAGCGGCGCGAACGCCGCCTCGTCGGTGCTGCTGGCCGGCACGTGGCACAGCGCATCCTCGTCGCGGGTGGCAAGCAATGCATCGTCGAGGCCGGATTCGTGGCCTTCCGACGCACGCGGCGCGAGCAGCGGCAGCGCATGCGCGGTCGCTTCGGCCAAGGTCGGGATGTTTCGCACGATGCCCGCGGCATCCAGCACCGACGGCAAGTCGAGCGCGGCCAGGCGGCCCCAGGCGAACGCGGTCTTGTTCATTTCGATCGCGGCGCCGTTGAGCTCGATCGCGCGCATCAGCGATTCGAACGACAGCGGCACCAGGCCGCGTTGCCAGGCGTAGCCGAGCATGAACAGGTTGCTGCCGATCGCGTCGCCCATCAGCGCGGTCGCGATCCGGGTCGCGTCCACCTGCGAGGGCTCGCCGCCGGCGAGCGCGGTGCGCACCGCGGCGACGATGTCGCTGGCCGGGAATTGCATGTCCGGTCGGGTGGTGAAGGTGCCCGGCATCGCCTCGTAGGTGTTGAGGACCACTTCGGTGCGGCCGCTGCGGATCTTGGAGAGCGCCCAGTAGTCGTTGACCACGACCATGTCGCAGCCCAGCACCAGGTCCGCCTCGCCGGCGGCGATGCGCACCGCGTGGATCTGCGCCGGGACCCGCGCGATGCGGATGTGGGTGGTGACCGCGCCGCCCTTCTGCGCAAGCCCGGTCTGGTCGAGCACCGTGGCGCCCTTGCCTTCCAGATGCCCGGCCATGCCGATCAGCGCGCCGATGGTGACGACGCCGGTACCGCCGACGCCGGTGATCAGGATGTTCCAGGGCTGCGACAGGTCGGAGGCGAACTTCGGCATCGGCAGGTCGGCCAGGCGTTCCGCGGCACCGACCTTCTTGCCCTTGCGCGGCTTGCCGCCATGCACGGTGACGAAGCTCGGGCAGAAGCCTTCGACGCAGCTGTAGTCCTTGTTGCAGTTGGACTGGTCGATCTCGCGCTTGCGCCCGAACTCGGTGTCCTTCGGCAGCACCGACACGCAGAACGACTTCTTGCCGCAATCGCCGCAGCCTTCGCAAACGAGAGTGTTGACGAACACGCGCTTGGCCGGGTCGACCATCTTTCCGCGCTTTCGGCGGCGGCGCTTCTCGGTGGCGCAGGTCTGGTCGTAGATGAGGACGCTCACGCCCTGCACTTCGCGCAGGCGCTTCTGGGTCGCGTCGAGTTCGCGGCGGTCGAAGAACTCCACGCCTTCCGGAAAGATGGAACGATCCGACCACTTTTCGATGTCGTCGCTCATCACCACGATCGCCTGCACGCCTTCGCTGCGCACCTGGTGCGCGATCTGCGGCACGCTGAGCTGGCCGTCGACCGGCTGGCCGCCGGTCATCGCCACCGCATCGTTGTAGAGGATCTTGTAGGTGATGTTGACCCCGGTGGCGACCGACTGGCGGATCGCCAGGGTGCCGGAATGGAAGTAGGTACCGTCGCCCAGGTTCTGGAACACGTGTTCGGTCGCGGTGAACGGCGCCTGCCCGGACCAGGTGACGCCTTCGCCACCCATGTGGGTGAAGGTGTCGGTGCTGCGGTCCATCCAGGTGACCATGTAGTGGCAACCGATGCCGGCCAGCGCGCGCGAGCCTTCCGGCACCTGGGTGGAAGTGTTGTGCGGGCAACCGGAGCAGTAATGCGGCACGCGCGGGAAGTTGGCGCGCGGCAGGGCGAGTTCGCCTTCCTTGGCCTCCATCCACTGCAGCACCTGGCGCATCTGCTCGGAGGCGCCGGCTTCCATCGGAATGAAGCGTTGTATGCGTCGCGCGATCACGCCCGCGATGCGCGCCGGCGTCAGTTCATTGGTCGACGGCAGGATCCATTCGCCGCTCTCGTCGTACTTGCCGACGATGCTGGGCCTTTGCCCCTCGAAGTTGTAGAACAGCTCCTTCATCTGGCTCTCGATGAAGGACTGCTTCTCCTCGACCACCAGGATGTCCTGCAGGCCGCGCGCGAATGCGCGGATGCCGACCGGCTCCAGCGGCCAGGTCATGCCGACCTTGTACACGCGGATGCCCAGGTCCGCGCACGCGCGCTCGTCCAGGCCGAGGTACTCCAGCGCCTGCAGCACGTCGAGGTAGCTCTTGCCGGTGGTGACGATGCCCAGCCGCGGGTTCGGCGAATCGATCACCATGCGGTCGATGCGGTTGGCGCGCGCGAACGCCTGCGCCGCCTTGACCGCATACATGTGCAGGCGCATCTCCTGGTCCAGCGGCGGATCCGGCCAGCGGATGTTGAGCCCGCCCGCGGGCACCTTGAAATCCTCGGGGGTGGCGATCTGCAACGCGAACGGATTGACGTCGACCGAGGCCGAGGACTCCACCGTCTCGGCGATCGTCTTGAAGCCGACCCAGCGCCCGGTATAGCGCGACATCGCCCAGCCCAGCAGGCCCATCTCGAGGATGTCCTGCACGCCGGCCGGGTTCAGCACCGGAATCAGCGCGGAAACGAACTCGCCTTCGGAACCGTGCGGCAGGGTCGAGCTGCGGCAGGCATGGTCGTCGGCGGCCAGGGCCAGCACGCCGCCGTGCTTCGCCGTGCCGGCGGCATTGGCGTGCTTGAACACGTCGCCGCAGCGATCCACGCCCGGTCCCTTGCCGTACCACATGCCGAACACGCCATCGTGCTTCGCGCCCGGGAACAGGCCGACCTGCTGGGTGCCCCAGACCATGGTCGCGCCGAGGTCCTCGTTGAGACCGGGGGTGAACTTCACCCCGGCCGCTTCCAGGTGCTTGCGGGCGCGCCACAACTCCAGGTCGAAACCCCCCAGTGGCGAACCGCGGTAGCCACTGATGAAGCCGGCGGTGTCCAGCCCGGTGGCGGCGTCACGCAGCTTCTGCATCAGCGGCAGGCGCACTAGGGCCTGCACTCCGGACAGGTAGATGCGCCCGGATTCGCGGCTGTACTTGTGGTCGAGGGTGTAGTCGGGGTCGGCCAGGATGCTCATGCCAAATTGTAACGTGTGGGGTAGGCTGGCCTTAGGGGATGGAAGCAACGGGGGAGGCTGGATGAGCCTGTCGGACTTGCGGGTGATGGTGGTGGAGGACCACGGTTTCCAGCGCAGGATGGCGCTGCGCCTGCTTGCAGAGGCCGGGGTCGGTACGACCTTCGAGGCCGCCGACGGCGCAGCCGCGCTCGAGATGCTGCGGCAACTGCCGCAGCCGCCCGACATCCTGCTGGTCGACCTGGACATGCCCGGCATGGACGGGGTCGAGTTCATCGGCCACGTCGCCCAGCAACGCATGGCGCGTGCCATCGCCCTGGTCAGTGCGCTCGATCCCGCGGTCCTCAACGCCGTGCAGACGATGGCCCGCGCCTACGGCATGCGCGTGCTCGGCGGCATCGAGAAGCCGCTCACCGGGGAAAAGCTGCATGCGCTGCTGGCTTCCTACGACGCCAGCCTGCATCGCCACGAAGACGACGAAGCCGTCGACGTGACCCTGGACGAGGTGCGCGCGGCGCTGCTGCGCGGCGAACTGACGTCCTGGTTCCAGCCGCAGGCCGAGTTCGCCAACGGCAGGGTCGTCGCGGTCGAGGCGCTGGCGCGCCTGCGCCGTGCCGACGGCCAGGTCGTGCGCGCCGCGCATTTCGTGCCGATGCTCGAGCGCGAAGGCTATGCCCAGCACCTCACCGACAGCATGCTCGAGCAGGCTTGCCTGTGGAAACGACGCTGGAACGACGACGGCCTGCGCCTGCACGTTTCGGTCAACGTGTCGGCGTCGACGCTCGACGATCCTGCCGCGGCCGACCACTACCAGCAGATCGTGCAGGACCATGGCGTCGAGCCGTCCGAGGTCATGCTCGAGATCACCGAAGGCTCGCTGGTCACCGATGCCGCGCGCGGGCTGGGGGTGCTTGCGCGGCTGCGCCTGAAAGGGTTCGGCCTGTCCATCGACGACTTCGGCACGGGCTACTCGTCCCTGGCCCAGCTGTCGCAGATCCCGTTCACCGAACTCAAGATCGACCAGGAATTCGTCTCCGGCGCCAGCGCCGAACCGCGCAAGCACGCGGTGATCGAAGCCAGCCTGGAGCTTGCGCGCAAGCTGCGCCTGGAAGTCGTGGCCGAGGGCGTGGAGACGATAGAGGACTGGCAGATGCTGGCCGAGATGGGATGCGGCGTCGCCCAGGGCTACCTGATCGCCGGCCCGGTCCCGGGCGAGGAGCTGGTCGAAGCCGTGGCCCGCTGGCGCCGCCCGGCAGACTGACCGCGGCATGTCCTGGCGCTTGTCCTCGCGCAGCATCCGTGGCCAGTTGCTGGCGTTGTTCGGCGTGCTGCTGCTGGCCGGCGCCGCGGTGCTGGTGCTCGACGAGGTCGCCCAGTACCGCGCGCGGCAATCGCTCGAATCGCTGCAGTCCGACGCGCTGGGCCGTCTGCGCGCCCTCAAGGCGGTCGACGACGGCTATTCGCTGGGCGTGGTCGACGTCACCTTCAAGGTGCGCAACTACCTGCTGGGCTGGGACCAGGGCGTGGCGGTGCTGGACCGGGCGCGAGCGTCGGTCGACAGCAACTGGCAGGCGCTGCGCGAAATGCCGCACCGGCCGCAACAGGAAGCGCTGTTCCTGGAAGCCGCGCAGGCGCGGCATCGTGCCGACGGCGCCGCCGATCGCTTGCGCGCGATCCTGCTGCGCCGGGACATCGTCGAACTGGCGACGTTCGCGGACACCGAACTGTTCCCGGCGATCGATCCGGTCAGCTCGCGCCTGCAGGCGCTCAGCGACATGGCGATGGTCGACGCCGAGGCGACGGTGCGGGCCGACGTGCGCCGCGGCTGGTATACCAGCGCGTTGCGCATCGGCCTGTCGCTGCTGGCGTTCCTGATCGCCGCCATCGCCGGCCGCCGCATCCTCAGCAATGCCTACCGCGGCATCGAATCGCTGACCCGGGTGGCGCACCGGATGCGCGACCACGACTATGTCTTCGCCCCGGATGCGCGCCCGCGCGGCGAACTGGGCGAGGTGATGGACGCCTTCCTCGACATGCGCGGCGACGTGCTGCGCTTCGAGACCGAGCTCACCGACCAGCTGGTGCGCAACGAGAAGGTGCGCGAGCAGCTCGAGCGTGCCACCCACGCCAAGAGTGCGTTCCTGGCGTCGATGAGCCACGAGATCCGCACGCCGATGATCGGCGTCACCGGCATGGTCGAGGTGCTGGCGCATACCCGCCTCGATGCCGAACAGCGGCGCGCGCTGAACATCATCCAGTCGTCGTCGAACTCGCTGCTGCAGATCATCGGCGACATCCTCGACTTCTCCAAGATCGAAGCCGAGCGCATGCAGCTGCAACCGGTGCCCACGCGCCTGCCGCGGGTACTGCAGGCCGCGGTCGCCAACTTCAGCGGCTCGGCGTCGAGCAAGGGCCTGGGCCTGTCGTGCGAGATCGACGAACGGATCGCACCAGCGCACCGGGTGGACCCCTTGCGGCTGCGCCAGGTGCTGTCGAACTTCCTGTCCAACGCGATCAAGTTCACCGAGCGCGGCAACGTACAAGCCTCCCTGCAGTGGCGGGGGAGCCGTGAACTCGACGGCGACACCGTGGACCGGCTGTGCTTCGCGATCACCGACTCGGGCATCGGCATCGACTCCAGCACCCAGGCGCGCCTGTTCCATCCGTTTGCCCAAGCCGACGCCGACACCACCCGCCGCTTCGGCGGCACCGGCCTCGGCCTGGTGATTTCGCGCGAGCTTGCGCAGCTGATGGGCGGCGAGGTCACGATGGAAAGCGTGCCGGGCGTCGGCACGACCCTGCGCCTGGTGGTCGAACTGCCGCGCGCGCCGTTGTCGGAGGTCGTGCCGGAACCGGTCGCCGCCGGCATCGCCGCCGACATCGCCTTGCGCAGCCTGCCCAGCGTCGAGGAGGCCGAGCGCGAGCGCAGCCTGGTGCTGCTGGTCGACGACCATCCGACCAACCGCCTGGTGATCGCGCGCCAGCTGGCGCTGGCCGGATTCGCCAGCGAAGGCGCGGAGGATGGCGAGTCGGGCCTCGAGGCGTGGCGCAGCGGGCGCCATGCGCTGCTGTTGTCCGACGTGCACATGCCGCGGATGGACGGATACGCATTGGCGCGGCGGATCCGCAGCGAGGAAGCCGAGCGCGGGCTGGCGCGCACCCCGATCGTGGCCCTGACCGCGTCCGCGCTCAAGGGCGAGGCGGAGCGCTGCCTCGGCGCGGGCATGGACGATTACCTGGCCAAGCCGGTCTCGATCGCCGCGCTGGCAACGACCCTGCGGCGCTGGCTGCCGCACGTGGCGTTCGCCACCACGGTGGGCGACGAGGCCATGGCCCTGCCGCAGCTGGTACAGCCGCCACCGCTGGATCCGGCCGTGCTCGAGGCCCTCACCGGCGGCGATGCCGCGGAGATCCGCAGCCTGCTCGAGGACTTTCTGGCCAGCACCGCCCAGGACCTGGCAGCGGTGACCGCAGCGCGCGAATCGGGCGACCTTGCCGCGGTGGCGCACGAATCGCACAAGCTCAAGGGCGCCGCGCGCATGGTCGGCGCGCTGGAACTGGATCGTTGCGCCGACCTGCTCGAAGAGGCCGCGCGCGCCACCGACTGGCTCGCCGTCCCCGCGCTTGCCGCCGACCTGGCGACCGCGGCCGAGCGACTTGCACTCTATATCGATAGCCGATATATATATCCGCGACCGATATAGAGGCCTCGCGCCATGCTGACCCCGGCCCTGCACCACATCCTCCTGGCCCTGTTGCCGGGCGAGCGCCATGGCTACGCGATCATGCAGGACGTCGAACGCATCACCGCCGGCGGTACGCGCATGGGTCCCGGCACCCTGTACGGCGCGATCAAGCGGTTGCTTGAAGCCGGCTTGATCGAGGAGGCCGGGGAGCGCGACGACCCGTCCGGCGACGAGCGGCGCCGCTACTACCGGATCACCGGCGCCGGCCGGCACGCGGTGGTTGCCGAAACCACGCGCCTGCAACGCCTGGTCGCCTTTGCCGACGGTCACCTGCGCGGATCGGAACTGCCTGCATGACCCGTGCCGACCCGCGCTGGCTGCGCCGGCTCGATGCGATCTACGCGCTGGCCTTGCGCTTGTACCCCCGGCGCTTCCGCATGGAATGGGAGGCCGACATGCGCCAGGCCTTCCGCGACCGCTGTCGCGAGGTCGCGCGCGGCGAGCGCAAGCCGCTCGCATTGATCGCCGACATCGTTCCCGACCTCGCCGCCGGTGCTGGCCGCGAGCAACTCCACTCCATGCAGGACGCAGCCATGTTCAAGCGCAATCTCGCCATCGTCATGTTGCTGTTGTTCGCAACGCTGCTGGCATCCCGGTCCACCGTCAGCGACGCGACGAGCGCGGCGCAGCAATGGTGGGAACAGCGCCAGGCGCGTCTGCTCGATGCATCGTGGCATGACTATCGCCTGGCCCTGGGGGATGCCGCCGCTCGCGATGCGACGCCGCGGGGCGCCGCCATCGCGGCCATTCTTTATGCAGGCGCGGGCGACCACAGGGCGCAAACGCTGTGGGACGTGGCGGTCGACGCTGGCGACCCGCTGGCGTTGTGGATGTCGGCGACGGATTGCCCGGTACAGCATTGCAACACGGAGGCGGCAATCGTCGCGCTGGAACGCAAGGAGCCTGGCAACGCCGCCGTCGCCCACCTGCGGATGGCCCAGGCGGCGCGCGCTGGTGACGACGAAGGGGTGCGTTCGGCGCTGCGTGCGATGGGCAGTGCGGTGCACTACCGGGCCCATGGCGTCGAACTGATGGCTGGCTTGTTGCAGACGATCGAAGCGGTACCCGCGCCCACGCAGCTGCAACACCTCTATCGCAGCGAGGCGGGGGCCGAAGCGGTGCCGCTGATGCTGGCGCAACACATCTGGATGCACGACGCTCCGAAGCCGGTCAGCGAACCCTTGCCCGGCTATTGCGCGGCGCCAGTGGCCCAGCCTTTGGCGGGCGAATGCCGCGCGGCGGCGCGCGTCCTCGCCGGCAGCGAGACGCTCATGGCGCGCATCATCGGATTGAAAGCCTGGCAGCGCCTGCGCGTCGAAGGCTCCGAGCGCGCCGAACTCGATCAACGAACCCGCGACCAGCGCTGGTTGATCCAGCAGGCCAGCCAGTTCTGGGGCGCCGACTCGCTTCGGAGCGACAGCAGCGGCTGGCGCGACGCCTGGCTCGCGGCCAATGGAGAGGTGGCCATCTACCAGCGGCTGATGCGCGACCGCGGCATCCCGTTGAGCGCCCCGGCCAGCTTCCGCATCGAATAGCGCTGTCGATACGGCGTCCTCACGGCACGCTCGCGACCATCGGCGTGTGCCGGGACCAGTCGCACTCATCGTCAATGCAAATGCCGGGAGCGGACGCGCGGCGCTGCCGCCGGATCCGCAGTCGCTGCGTAATGCATTCGAACGCGCCGGTATCGTGTTCGACCTGCATGTCCTCGGGCAAGGCGATAATCTCGATGCGCTGCTCGACCGCGCGCTTGCCGGAGATCCTTCCGCGCTGGTCGCGGCCGGCGGCGACGGCACGGTCAATGCGGTCGCGGCGCGCGCGATCGAGCACGATCTTCCGCTGGGCATCGTGCCGCTGGGAACGCTCAACCATTTCGCCGGGGACCTGGGCATCGACGACGACATCGATGCGGCGGCGGCAGTGATCGCGGCGGGACACGAGCAACGCGTGGACGTCGCGGTCGCCAACGACCGCCTGTTCCTCAACAACGCCAGCATCGGCCTGTACGCCACCATCGTGGTCGATCGCGAGCGCCAGCAGCGACGGCTCGGCCGCGGCAAGTGGAGTGCCTTGCTGCGCGCGACCTGGGCGGCCCTGCGCGATCCGGAAGCGCTGGAGGTGGTGATCGAAATCGACGGCCGTGAGTTGCGCCGGCGCACCGCGTTCCTGTTCGTCGGCAACAACGACTACGACGTGCAGGGGCCCGGCGCCGGCAGTCGCGCGAGCCTGGATGACGGCCTGCTCTCGCTGTACGTGCTGCATCCGCGCAGCGCCGGCGGATTGCTGTGGCTGGCCTTGCGCACGCTGTTGCGCGGCACGGCGCGCGCGCGCGACCTCGACGCTTTCGCGGTGCCGAGCCTGGAATTGCGCGCGCACGCGCCGCGCTTGCCGGTGGCGCGCGATGGCGAGGTCGACGACCTGGCATCGCCGGTGCGATTCGCGGTGCGGCCGCGGGCGCTGCGGGTGTTCGCCCCGGCGCAGGAACCTGGCTGATGCGGACCCTGGTGCATCTCTCGGACCTGCATTTCGGCGCGATCGACGAAGCGCTGCTGGCGCCGCTTGCGCAGGCGGTGGCCGATGCCCGGCCGGACCTCGTGGTCGTCTCCGGCGACCTGACCCAGCGTGCGCGGACCCGCCAGTTCCGCGCCGCGGCCGCGTGGCTGCGGACCCTGCCCGGCCCGCAGCTGGTGGTGCCGGGCAACCATGACGTGCCGCTGTACGACGTGCTGCGCCGGTTCATGGCGCCGCTGGTGCGCTTCCGCCGTCACATCGAGGACCAGGCATTCCCCTATTACGAGGATGGCGAGATCGCCGCGATCGGCATCAATACCGCGCGCTCGCTGACGTTCAAGGGCGGGCGGATCAACCGCGAGCAGGTCACCGAAGTCGCGCGCCGCTTCGGCGGCCTGCCCGAATCGGTGACCCGGATCGTGGTCAGCCACCATCCGTTCGACCTCCCCGAGGGGGCGGAGGCCTCCGACCTGGTCGGCCGCGCGGGCATGGCGATGGAGGCGTTCTCGGGCTGCGGCGCCGACCTGTTCCTGTCCGGCCACCTGCACCGCACCCATGCCGGCAACACCGCGCGCCGCTATGCCATCGACGGCTTTGCCGCGCTGGTGGTCCAGGCGGGAACCGCGGCCTCGACCCGGGGCCGGGGCGAGGCCAACGCCTTCAACCTGCTGCACATCGGCGCCACCGACATGGCGCTGGAAACGCTGGCATGGAACCGCGAGGCCGGGCGCTTCCTGCCGTTTTCCCGGCAGGCATTCGACTACGTCCATCGGCGCGGCTGGGCGCCCCGACAGTGATAGGCTTCGGCTTCGTGTTCACGGCGGAGTCGCGGATGAAAACGATCCTGGTGGCCAGTTCCAAGGGCGGTGTCGGCAAGACGACCATCGCCACCCACCTGGCGGCGCAAGCCGCGTTGTCCGGAAAACGTACGGTGCTGGTCGATTCCGACCCGCAACGCTCCTCCACCCGCTGGGCCGAACGCCGCGCCGTGCTCGACGCCGCGGTGTTGCCGCTGGACGGCACCAGGGCCGAGCGCGGCTGGCACCGGGAGCTGCCCGAGGACACCCAGGTGGTGATCGTGGACGGCGCCGCCGGGGCCATGGCCCACGAGCTGATGCCCTTCATCGAACGCGCCGACTCGGTGGTCGTGCCGGTGCTGCCCTCGACCCTGGACATCGAGGCCACGGTGCCGTTCCTGGATACCTTCGCCAAGCTGGCCCGGGTCCGTCGCGGCGAACTGCCGATCGGGCTGGTGGGCAACAAGCTGCGACCCTGGACCAATGCCTCGCAGCAGGCGCTGGAACTGTGGAAGCAATGGCCGTATCCGATGGTTGCGCAGCTGCGCGACAGCCAGGCCTATTCGATGCTGGTCGGACTGGGCAAGAGCCTGTTCGACTACAACTCGGCCCAGGTGCGCGACCACCAGGAAGACTGGCAGCCGCTGCTGCGATTCATCCGGAAGTAACCAGGGAAGTGACCCCATGCGCGAACTGATCCTGCTGCGCCACGCCCACGCCGAACCGCCCGACGCGGGCCAGGCCGACCTCGACCGCCCGTTGTCGCCGGAGGGCCTGGCCGAGGCCGAGGCCGCCGGCCGCTGGCTGGCGGAGCAGGGCCTGGTCCCCGATTGCGTGCTGTGCTCGCCGTCGCGGCGCACCCGCGAGACGCTGGAGGCGGTGCTGGGCGTGATCGGCTATGTCGAGCAACGCCTGGAGGACTCGGTCTACGAGGCCACCTCCGGCACTCTCGCGGCCCTGGCCGACGCCCACCGCGACGCGGATCGCCTGCTCGTGGTCGGCCACAACCCGGGCCTGGAACAGCTGGTGGCGCTGATGCACAGCGGCCAGTCCGGCGAGTACCGCGGCATGCCGCCAGGCGCCATTGCCGTCCTCACCCTGCCCGCCGATGCGGCGATCGAACCCGGTATCGCGAGCCTCTCCGCTTTTTGGTGGCCGTGAACCGGCGCGGGCGCCGCCCCGCCTGTTGCCGCTCCATGCCCATAGCGCTGCTGGCGCTGGTCGTGGCCTTGCTGGCCGGCATGGCCCATGGCACCGGCATCGATGCCGACGCGTCGCGGGTCGGCTTCCACATGGTGACTCGCTGGGGCCAGGCGCTGGATGGCCGGTTCCCGACCGTGCGCGGCGCCGTCGACGACGTCGGCGGCGACCAGCACAGGGTGCGACTGATCCTGTCGACCGACGACGTCGAGATCGTCGGTCATCCGGGCTACACGCGCTTTGCCCGCGGCCGCGGCTTCTTCGACTCGGCGCGCTGGCCCTCGGTCGAGTTCGTTTCCGATCCGTACGCCCCGCAACTGCTGCAGTCCGGCGGAGCGCTGGGAGGCGTGTTGCGCATGCGCGGGGTCCAGCGCCGGGAAGTCTTCGTGCTGGAACCGGCGAGTTGTGAACGACCCGGCATCGATTGCGACGTTGTCGCCAGCGGCCGCGTGCGCCGCAGCGACTACGGCATGCGGCGCTGGCGCATCGCGCTCGGCGACGAGGTCCGCTTTTCGCTGCGCATGCGCCTGCAGCAGGAGCCGGCGCAGTGAATCGGTGGTTGCGCGCGCTGGCCTTGCTGCTGGCGGCAGGCGCCAGTGCCTGTGCCAGCCTGTCGCCGCAGGAGCAGGTACGCGCGACCGCGCTGGTCCAGTCGGCGCGCCCGCACCAGGTCGGCTGCGACCGCATCGCTTCCTGCGCGACGCCGTCTCCGCTGCACCAACTCGGTGCCCGCGCCATCGTCGAGAGCGCGCCAGGCGCGCCGCGGCATCGCGCGCTGATCCTCGACAGCGGCCAGGACGCGCTGCTGGCCAGGATCAGCCTGCTGCGCAGCGCGACCACGAGCATCGACCTGCAGACCTACATCTTCGACGAGGACGATGCGGGCCTGCTGTTCCTGGACGAGTTGCTGGCCGCCGCGCGCCGTGGCGTGCGCGTGCGCATGCTGGTCGATCAGCTCTCGGCGCTGAAGCGGGTCGATACCCTCGCCGCCCTTTCCGGCGCGCACGCCAACTTCTCGATCCGCATCTACAACCCGGTGCTCGGCCGGGCCCGCCTGGGCTACGTGCAATACCTGTTCGCCGCGGCCTGCTGCTGGGGCGAACTCAACAAGCGCATGCACACCAAGCTGCTGCTGGTGGACGGCGTGGTCGGGATCACCGGCGGCCGCAACTACCAGGACGACTATTACGACTGGGACGCCGAATACAACTTCCGCGATCGCGACGTCCTGGTCGCCGGGCCCGTCGCGCGCGAGATGGCGTTCAACTTCAACGCGTTCTGGGGTGATCCGCGCAGCGTGCCGCCCTACCTTTTGCACGACGTGGGCACGGCCCTGCTCGAGTCCGGGGTGCCGCCCATGCAACCACCCCGGTACGGCAATCCGGAACGCGTGGCCGCGGCGCTGCGCGAGGTCGATGAGGCCGGTCGGATCGAGGCCTTGGCCGCTGAGGCGTTGCCGGTGCGCGAGGTGTCCTATATCGCCGACCTGCCCGGAAAGCACGAACGCGACGATCCGGTCGGCGCGACCACCCACGGCCTGCGCGAGCTGATCGAGTCGGCCAGTGACGAAGTGCTGCTGCAGACGCCGTACCTGGTGCTGTCGAAGCCGGCGCAACGCATGTTCCGGAGCATGCACCGGCGCGAGGATCCGCCGCGGGTGATCGTTTCCACCAACTCGCTGGCGTCCACAGATTCGTTCATCACCTACGCGCTGTCGTACAAGTACAAGCGCCGCTACCTGCGCGATTACGGCTTCGAGATCCACGAGTACAAGCCGTTCCCGGCGAACGCGCCGATCGACCTGGCGGCAACCGGGGCCGTGCTGCCGCCGCTCGCCGACGGCGACAACCGGTTCCGGGAGCCGCTGGAAGCCGAGTACTCCGCGTTGCGCTACTACACCCGCAGCGCCAACGAGCGCGTGCCGCTGGAGCGCGCGGGCGTGCGCATCGGATTGCATGCCAAGTCGCTGGTGGTCGACGAACGCGTGGGCGTGATCGGCACCCACAACTTCGACCCGCGCGGCGACCACTACAACACCGAAAGCGCGGTGGTGATCGAGGATCGGGCCTTCGCCCGCGCGCTTGCGGCGAGCATCCGCCGCGACACCGCGCCGGCCAACGCCTGGACCATCGGCCGGCGGCCCGACGCGACGCCGTTCACCGGCCTGGAATACAGCCTGGCCAAGATTTCCGAGAAGATGCCGATCTTCGACCTGTGGCCGGTGCGCTATGCGGTCAGCTACGAGTTCGTGCCGGGCCCCGGTTGCCCGGGGCCGCTGTCGCCGTTCGATCCGCGATTCCGGGAGTGCCACGAGCCGGTGGGGGACTTCCCCGAGGTGGCGCTCGGCTTCAAGTCGATCCTGACCCGGATCTTCACCGCCTTCGGCGCCGGCCTGGCCCCGATCCTGTAGGAGCGCGCCTTGCGCGCGATCCCTTACCCGCAGCGGAAGCGCGGCTGGCCGGTCCAGCCCAGGGTGTAGCGGCGCTCGGTGGCGTAGCCGCTGCTGTTGCCGTAGCCCACGCCGTTCTCGCGTTCGCGATAGACGGCGCGGCGATTGTCCTTCAGTACCCGGGTGCGGATTCCGGGGCGGAATTCGGGAACGAAGTTGCGGGGGGAGAGGGAGAGGGTCATGGCGGCTTTCCTGAAGGCCAAATGAATTGGTGTGGTAGTAATCTACAACACCAGCTCAAAAGCTGAATGTGCCGAAGGTCACCCCACGGATGGCCTACCCTTGCGCCATGAGCCTCTTCAAGCGCCAGGCCAGCGTGGCCGACCTCAACGCCCTCTCCGAAGGCACCGCGATGCGCCCGCTCGGGATCGAGTTCACCGAGATCGGCCCTGATTACGTGCGCGCGACCATGCCGGTCGACGCGCGCACCCACCAGCCATATGGCCTCCTCCACGGCGGCGCCTCGGTGCTCCTGGCCGAGACCCTGGGCAGCACCGCCGGCGGCTTGTGCGTCGACCCGGGGCAGGGCGTGGTCGGGATCGAAATCAACGCCAACCATCTGGCCGGCGTGCGCGACGGCAAGGTCACCGGCACCGCGCGGCCGCTGCACGTGGGCCGAAGCACCCAGGTGTGGGAGATCCGGATCGAGGACGACCACGGTCGGCTCGCCTGCATCTCGCGACTGACGCTGGCGGTCGTCGCGCGTCGCGGCAGCGACGGATAACTACCGCGGGCCCGGCATGGTTTGCTAGGCTTCGCTCTTTCCTTCACACGAATCCGGGCCCGCCATGACGATCTCGCTGAACTTCGAACTCAACGATCGCGACCTCGAGCACTTCCGGGGCGAGATGGCCGCGGCGAAGAAGGCGGCGGCCGGCAAGTCCGCGGCCGAGATCATCGATTGCGCGGCGCAGCTGCTGGTGGACGCGCAGAAGGGCACGATCCCCGACTTCATCCTGCAGCGCCTGCTGCGCCTGGACGACATGATCGCCATGGCGCGCGACGAAGCCTGGGCACTGGCGGGCGAGGACCGCGACCGGGTGCTGGGCGCGCTGGCCTACTTCTGCAATCCGGACGACGTGATCCCGGACCATGTCGCGGTGCTCGGCTTCCTCGACGACGCGATCATGATCGAGCTGTCGGTGCGGGACCTGACCCACGAGCTGGAAGCCTACGACGACTTCTGCGACTACCGCGCCGCGCAGGCCGTGCGCCGTGGCGTCGAAGCCGAGAAGGT
This sequence comes from Pseudomonadota bacterium, assembly GCA_030852515.1. Taxonomy (GTDB): domain Bacteria; phylum Pseudomonadota; class Gammaproteobacteria; order Xanthomonadales; family Xanthomonadaceae; genus Cognatiluteimonas. The sequence goes on along the minus strand of JALYWW010000009.1, from coordinate 12,099 downwards.
GGGTCGCGCCGACTGGCTCGACTCCCGTCGCGAGGAACTGGTCGAACGCATGCACAACCGCCGCCAGCGCGAGACCGGCGACGGCAGCGGCTATGGCCGCAGCAGCGGCTACGGTTCCGGTCGCAGCTACGCGCGTACCTGGCGCCCGGGCATGTTCAAGTTCCGCTAGGCGGTACTTGCCGGCGGCGTGTGATGCGTTACCTGTACCGCGTGCCGATGCTGGCCTGGCACCTGGTCGTCCACCTGCCGATCGTACTGCTGTTGATGCTGCCCCCCTGGGGGCGCATCGGGTTGCGGGGCGAAGCCCTCGAATACCGCGTGATCCGCCTGTGGCAGGGCGGGTTGATGCGGGTGTTCGGGTTCCGCATGCGCCGCCATGGCACGCCGTTGCCGGGCGCGGCGCTGTTCGTCGCCAACCACGTCAGCTGGGTCGACATCGTCGCCCTGCACAGCCAGCGCATGATGGGTTTCGTCGCCAAGCGCGAGATCGCCGGCTGGCCGCTGGTGGGCTGGATGGCGTCGCGCGGCGAAACCATCTTCCACCAGCGCGGCAACACCGAGTCGCTGGACGGGGTGATGCTGCAGATGCTGGCGCGGTTGCGCGAAGGACGCGCGGTCGGCGTGTTCCCGGAAGGCAGGACCCGCAATGGTGCCGAAGTCGGGCCGTTCCACGCGCGCATCTTCACCGCTGCGGTCGAAGCCGCGGTGCCGGTGCAGCCGGTCGCGCTGCGTTATGGCGCGGGCGGCAACGCGCAGCAGGTCGTCGCATTCCGCCCCGGCGAACATTTCTTCGGCAACTTCGTGCGCCTGCTTGGCGAGCCGCCGCGGGTGGCGGACGTGTGCTTCCTCGAACCGATCCCGGCGGGCAGTGCCGAGGGCCGGCGCCGCATCGCCGAACTGGCGCGCGAGCGGATCATCGCAGCGATGGAATGAAGCCTTCCGGCTATCGCGCTCCGTGGTGGCTGCGCAGCGGCCATGTCCAGACCATGCTCGGCTCCAGCCCCTGGCGGCAACGCCGCGGCGCACGCGCGCTGGCGGCGACCGGCGCGGTCACGACCCTGCATGTCCTCGACGGTGGCGAGGGCGTGCGCCTGCAGGGACTGCACAGCATCGTGCCCGGGCTCGAGCCGCGCGGCCTTGCACTGCTGCTGCACGGCTGGGAAGGCAGCGCCGAATCCAGCTACATGCGCCTGACCGCGGCGCGCCTGCTGCAGCGCGGGTACGCCACTTTCCGCCTCAACCTGCGCGATCACGGCGACAGCCATCATCTCAACCAGGCGATCTTCCATTCCGGCCGCATCGACGAAGTGGTGCTGGCTTCGCTGGACGTGGCCCGACGCTTCTGGCCGCAGGCAGGGCCGGACCGCCCGCTGGTGGCCGCCGGATATTCGCTGGGCGGCAACTTCGCGTTGCGCCTGGCGCTGCGCGCGCCCGCTGCGGGATTGCCGCTGGCCGCCGTCGCCGCGGTCTGCCCGGTGCTGGATCCGGCCGCGACGATGGCGGCGATGGAAAGCGGATGGCGCGTGTACCTGCGCCATTTCGAGCGCAAGTGGCGCGGCTCGCTGCAGCGCAAGCGCGCGCTGTTCCCGCAGGCGCTCGACTTCGACGACCGCACCCTGCGCCTGGGCATGCGCGAGCTGACCCGATGGCTGGTGGAACGCCATACCGACTTCGGCACGCTGGAGAACTACTTCGACGGATACTCCATCGCCGGCGCGCGGCTGTCGCCACTGGCGGTGCCTGCGCATATCCTGACTTCCGCCGATGATCCGGTCATCCCGGTCGCGGGCTTCCATGCGCTGGCACTGCCGCCGTCCGCGCGCCTGGAAATCGCGGCGCAAGGTGGCCATTGCGGCTTCCTGTTCGGCGCCGGGCTGGAGGGTTACGCCGAGGACTGGGTCGCCGACCGCCTTATCGCAAAGGAAACGCCAGCATGAAACTCAGCAGCAACAGCTTCAACAACCGCGATCCGATCCCGGCCGAGTTCGCGCTCGGCACGCCCGATGGCTTTGGCGGCAACCGCAATCCGCACCTGGCCTGGGACGATGCGCCCGCGGGCACGCGCTCGTTCGCGTTGCTGTGCATCGATACCGATGCGCCGACCGATGCCTCGATGGCCGGCCGCGACGACGTCAGGATCCCGGTCGACCAGCCACGCACCGATTTCATCCATTGGGTCATGGTCGACATCCCGGCCGACGTGGATGAAATCGCCGCGGGCAGCTGCAGCGACGGTTTCGACAAGGGCGGCAAGCGCGATCCCGGGGGACCGGCCGGCAGCCGCCAGGGACGCAACGACTACACCGGCTGGTTCGCGGGCGATGCAGCGCTGGCCGGCGACTATTACGGCTACGACGGGCCGTACCCGCCGCCCAACGACCTGCGCATCCATCGCTACTTCTTCCGGCTGTTCGCCCTCGACCTCGAACGGTTGGACTTGCCGGCAGGCTTCACCGCGGGCGACGCATTCAGGGCGATGCAGGGCCATGTCCTGGCCGAGACCGCAATCCACGGCACTTACAGCCTGGCCTGATCCGACCCCGATGTGCGTCTTTTGAAGGGCGTCCACGGCAAACGGACCGCCGGAGGGGAAACTGAATGCGTAACACATGGGTCTGGCGGCTGCGGCTCGCCCTCGTCTTGCTGCTGTCTGTCTCCGGCAGCGCGCTGGCACAGTCGTCCGTCATCGTCGCCCCGGCGACCCTGCCGGACGGTGCGATCGGGTTGGCCTACGACGAGACGATCACCGCATCGGGCACGACCGGGCCTTACACGTTCAGCGTCACTACCGGTGGTCCCCTGCCGCCAGGATTGACCTTGGCCTCGAACGGCGACCTCAGCGGCACGCCGACCACCGTGGGCACCTACAGCTTCACCATCATGGCGATGGACGGCGCCAGCAATGGCTTCCAGTCCTACACGGTCGAGATCTTCCCCGAGGCAACGATCGAGCCACCGGACCTGGCCACGGCCCAGGTTGGCGTCCCGTACGAACAGCAAGTCACCGTCGTCAATGGCGGAGCGCCCGGCTACAACTTCGCCGTCGGTTCCGGCGCGCTGCCCACGGGCCTGTCGCTGGCCAGCGACGGCTGGATCACCGGCACGCCGACCGTCGCCGGCGACGCGAACTTCACCATCACCGCGTCGCCAACGATACTCATCGATGGCGGCATGTTCGCGCCGACCGCGGCACCCGTCGTAACGTTGAGCCGCGGTTACACGTTGTCCGTGGTTCCTGCCGCGATCGTGCTGTCGCCGGCATTCCTGCCCGATGCCACAGTCGGGGAGGCCTATAGCCGGAGCATCACCGCAAGCGGCGGGCTCGCTCCCTACACGTTCACTGCCGGTAGCGGACTGCCGCCCGGCATCACCCTGGCGAGCGATGGTGAGCTTTCCGGCACCCCGACCAGCCCGGGCGACTATTCCTTCGTCGTGCACGCAACCGATTCGCTTGGCGCAAGCGGTGGCCAGGCCTACGACCTCGCCGTGGAGCCGCCTCCGCTTACGCTGCCGGTCGGTGGCGTGCCCGGCGGTGTCGAGGGTGCGGCATACGAGTACCAGTTCGAGGCGACCGGCGGCTATCCGCCCTATTCCTACTATGCCGACGCCAGCCTGCCACCTGGACTCGTGCTGGAAGAGGACGGGACGCTGCATGGCACGCCGACCGCGGATGGCAATTACTCCTTCGAAGTCATGGCCTATGACAGCTCGGAGGCATCGACTAGCCGTCTCTACGGAATATCCATCACCGAAATGAGTCCGGCCCCCGTTGCCGTCGACGACGACGCAACGACGCCTTCCCAGCAGGCTGTCGCCATCGGCGTCGTAGACAACGACAGCGGCACCATCGAAACGATCGCGATCACGACCGCGCCGGCGCACGGTACCGCAAGCGTCGACGGACTCACGGTGGTGTACCAGCCGACCGGAACCTTCCACGGCGACGACAGCTTCACCTATACCGCAACCGGACCGGGCGGAACTTCCTCGCCGGCGACCGTCGTCGTCCACGTCACGCCGCTGGCCGCGCCCACGGGCGCGCCGCAGGCGGTCAGTACCCAGCCCGGCGTGGCCGTGACCATCCATGCGGCGGACGGTGCCAGCGGTGCGCCGATCACCGAAGTGACGATCGTCGATGCGCCCGCGACCGGCAGCATCGAGCAGTCCGGCACCGACATCGTCTACACCCCGGCCGTCGATGTGCTTCCCGGCACGGTCATCCCCTTGGACTACACGCTGTCCAACGACTATGGCGTCTCCGCGACAGTGACATCGACAGTGACGATCGAAGCGGCGCCGGTATCGCTGCCCGAGCCGATGGCGCTGGAGACGACCACGGAAACCGGCGTGGCGGTGAGTGTCGAACTCACCAGCGGCGCAAGCGGTGGACCATTCGTGGCGGCCGAGTTGCTCGCGCTTTCGCCGCAGGAGGCGGGCTCGGCGAGCATCGCCACGTCGGCGGACGGTTTCAGCCTCACCTTCATCCCGGCCTCCGGCTACATCGGCGTCGCCGTGGCCTCCTTCACCCTGAGCAATACCGGTGGGACGTCGGAGCCGGCGACATTGACCATCACCGTGACCGAGCGTCCCGATCCGACCGACGACCCGGAAGTCGGCGGCCTGGCCGGTGCCCAGGTGCAGATCGTGCGCAGCTTCTCCAACGCGCAGATCCTCAACGTGATCAATCGCCTGGAACAGCTGCACGAGCCCGGCAAGCCGTTGAGCTTCTGGATCGGCGGCTCGATCCGCAAGGGCGATTCGCCCGGGCGCGAGTTCGAGACCTCGGGTATGACCGGTGGCATGGACTATCGCTTCAGCGACAAGTTCGCGTTCGGTGGCGGCCTGGGCTATGGCCGCGACCGCAGCATGACCGGCAACAACGGCAGCCGTGCCGATGCGCGCTCCAGGACCGGCATGGGCTACGCCAGCTATCGGCCGTCGTTGCCGTGGTTCATCGACATGGTCAGCGGCTACCAGCGCATTACCTTCCAACTGCGTCGTTTCGTCACCGACACCGGCGACATGCTGGAGGCGCCGCGCGACGGCACCCAGGGCTTCAGTTCGTGGTCGAGCGGTTACGAGCACAAGGGCGACAAGTGGATGTTCTCCACCTATGGGCGGATGGACATCGCCCAGGCCAAGCTCGACGAATACAGCGAGGACGGCGCCCCGCTGTACGCGCTGAGCTTCGCCGAACAGTCGATCCAGACCCGGACCAGTACGCTCGGCGTACGCGGCAAGTACAAGCGGGAGATTCCGTGGGGCACCCTGGAGCCCAGGTTCCGGGTCGAGTTGCAGCGCGACTTCCACGACGAGAGCGGCGCCGCGATCGCCTATTCGGACCTGCAGTCAGGCCCGGTGTACGTGCTGCCGGGCGACGAGCTGGACAGCAGCCGCTACATCATCGAGATCGGCACCATCTTCAAGTCGAAGTGGGGCTTCGTGATGCGGCTGGATTACCGCGGCGTGCGCGGCGGCGTCTACGACGACGACAACGCGATCATGTTCAGCTTCCAGGACGACCACTAGCAGGTTCTAGACGAACACCAGCAACGCCGCCCCCAATGCGAACCGGTAGATCGCGAATGCGGTGAACCGGTTCGACTGGATATAGCGCAGCAGCCACTTCACCGACACGAAGGCGGTGACGGCGGAGGCGATGAAGGCCACCGCGAGCGCGTTCCAGTCCTCGCCGGCCAGGCCGCCTTCGGCATACAGTTCGACCACTTCGTAACCGGTCGCGGCGAACATCGTCGGGATGCCGACCAGGAACGCGAACTCGGTCGCGGCCGCGCGGTTGGTAACGCCGAGCAGCAGCGCGACGAAGATCGTGGCCGCCGAGCGCGAGGTGCCGGGGAACACGCCGGCCACGACCTGGGCCACGCCGACCAGCACCGCGACCAGCCAGGTGATGTCGGCGCGTTCGCCCAGCACCGCGGCACGCTTTGCGGCGAAGTGTTCGGCGACCAGCATCCACGCGCCACCCAGGACCAGCGCCCAGGCGATCGGCGCCACCGCGTCGTCGAGCTGCCAGCCCGCCTGCTTGACCAGCAGGCCCAGCACCGCGGTGACGCCGAAGGCGACCGCCAGCTTGAGCGCGTAGTCGCGGTTGCCGCGCTCGCCGAAGCCGACCAGCAATTGCCACAGGCGCTGGCGGTAGACCAGCGTCACCGCCAGGATCGCGCCGGCCTGGATCGCGACGTTGAACAGGTCGCTGCGCGCGCCCAGCCAGCGTCCCGCCAGCAGCAGGTGCCCGGTACTGGAGATCGGCAGGAATTCGGTGACGCCTTCGATGATGCCGAGCAGCAGGGCGGCAAACAGGGAGTTGGGGTCCATTGGGGAAGGGGCC
>JALYWW010000009.1:0-5740 GCA_030852515.1 Pseudomonadota bacterium | reverse complement strand
GAGGGGAATGGGGAATGAGGGAGAAGAGCTTAACGTGATCGGGTTGGTGCACCGCTTTGATGCATCCATCGGAACAAGCACCATTATGGTGCATTTCGTATTGCCGAGCGATCGATGCTTCCCAGTAAAGACAATCACTTAGCCCCCTCGAGGGTCTGGCACGCCCCTTGCGTATCAGTCAGCGACGAACCATTCCCCATTCCCATCATTCCCGCGCCCTGCCTCCGGAGCCCGCCATGTCCACGTACGAGACCGTCGAAAAATTGATCAAGGAGCACAAGGTCGAATTCGTCGACCTGCGCTTTGCCGACATGCGCGGCGTGCAGCACCACGTGACGTTCCCGAAGTCGATCGTCGACGCCTCGCTGTTCGAGGACGGCAAGATGTTCGATGGTTCCTCGATCAGCGGCTGGCGCGGCATCCACCAGTCGGACATGGTGCTGCTGCCGGATCCGGGCACCGCGTTCCTGGATCCGTTCACCGCCGATCCGACCTTGGTGCTGACCTGCGACATCCTCGACCCGACCACGATGCAGGCCTACAACCGCGATCCGCGTGGCATCGCCAAGCGCGCCGAGGCCTATCTCAAGTCCAGCGGCATCGCCGAACAGGCGTTCTTCGGTCCGGAGCCGGAGTTCTTCATCTTCGACTCGGTGCGCTACGGCAACGACATGGGCCACACCTTCTTCCACATCGATTCGGAAGAGGCGCACTGGAACTCCGCCAAGGAATACGCCGGTGGCAACAGCGGTTACCGCCCGGGCATCAAGGGCGGCTACTTCCCGGTCGCGCCGCTGGATTCGCTGCATGACCTGCGTGCCGAGATGTGCAAGACCCTCGAAGCCGTCGGCATCGAGGTCGAGGTGCACCATCACGAAGTCGCGAACGCGGGCCAGTGCGAGATCGGCACCCGCTTCAACACGCTCGTGCAGAAGGCCGACGAGCTGCTGACGATGAAGTACATCATCAAGAACGTCGCCTTCCGCAACGGCAAGACCGCGACCTTCATGCCCAAGCCGATCGTCGGCGACAACGGCAGCGGCATGCACGTGCACCAGTCGCTGGCCAAGGGCGGCACCAACCTGTTCACCGGCGACGGCTACGGCGGCCTGTCGCAGATGGCGCTGTGGTACATCGGCGGCATCTTCAAGCACGCGCGCGCGATCAACGCGTTCGCCAACTCGACCACGAACTCGTACAAGCGCCTGGTGCCGGGCTTCGAGGCGCCGGTGATGCTGGCGTACTCGGCGTCCAACCGCTCGGCATCGTGCCGGATCCCGTACGTGGCCAATCCGAAGGCGCGCCGGATCGAGATCCGGTTCCCGGATCCGATGAACTCCGGCTACCTGATCTTCGCCGCGCTGATGATGGCCGGACTGGACGGCATCAAGAACCAGATCGACCCGGGTGCTCCTTCAGACAAGGACCTGTACGACCTGCCCCCGGAAGAGGAAAAGAACATCCCGACCGTGTGCGCCTCGCTCGACCAGGCTCTGGAGGCGCTGGACAAGGATCGCGACTTCCTCAAGGCCGGCGGCGTGTTCACCGACGACTTCATCGACGCCTACATCGGCCTGAAGATGAAGGAAGTCACCGCGTTCCGCGCGGCGACCCACCCGCTCGAGTACCAGATGTACTACGCGATCTAGTGTTCGGTATGCTGGGGCGATGAACGCCAAGCTGCTCGTCGCCCTCGCCGCTGCGGCTCTGCTCGCGGCCTGTGCCCATGCGCCGCCGCGGAGCCCGATCGCGGAATGGGTGCCGTCGCCGAACTACGACGTGCGCCGGCCGAACCTGATCGTGATCCACGCCACCGAGGAAGGTTCGGCGGAGCAGGCGTTGAACACGCTGCGCACCGCCAACAGCGGCGGGCCGGTGAGCGCGCACTACCTGGTCGGCGACGACGGTCGGATCTACCAGCTGGTCGCCGACGCCAACCGCGCATGGCAGGCGGGCGCGGGCGCCTGGGGCACGATCACCGAACTCAACTCCGCATCCATCGGCATCGAGCTCGACAATGACGGCGAAACGCCGTTCGAGCCGGCGATGATCGATTCGCTGATCCGCCTGCTCGACGACCTGTGCACGCGGCTGAACATCCCGCGCGACGCGATCATCGCCCACGCCGACCTCGCGCCCGCCCGCAAGCGCGACCCGGGTTTCCGCTTCCCGTGGAAACAGCTGGCCGACGCCGGCTTCGGCCGCTGGCCGCAAGGCGAGCTGGTGGATCCGCCGGCCGGCTTCGATCCGTGGATGGCGCTGCGCGTACTCGGCTATCCGCTGCAGATCGACACCTCGCCAGACTATGCCGACACCGTGCGCGCCTTCCATCGCCATTACCGCGGCGACGAGAACGACGTGCTCGACGCCGAGGACGCGCGGATCCTGTATGCGCTGACCAGGCTGGAGACGGGATCGGCCGTGGGAGCGGCGGAAGCCGCGAAAAACCCGACGCCCTGATTCGCTGCTTCCGCCGCTCCTACCCGTTCCTTTGCACTATATTGGTGCAATGGCCGATTACGCCCTCCTCGATGCCCTGATCACCCCGGTCGCCTGGACCGGCGCCGACGGCGTGGTTGCCGGCGCCAACCTGGCGTTCGGCCGCTGGCTGGGCGTGGCCGCCCGGCGGGTGCATGGGTTGCCTTTGGCTGCGCTGGAAGCCGATGGGGCGCGGCTCGTCGACTGGCTGGCGGAGGCGCAGGACGAGGACGCGCGGTTTCGCCGCCTGGCATTTGCCTTCCCCGGCAACCCGCCACGCTTTGCCGACGTGGCGCTGTCGCCGCGCGAAGGCGGCGGCTGGTGGCTGGAGGCGCACCCGGTCGACGAGTTTCCCGGCGAGGATCCGGCGCTGGCATTGCCCGGTGCGCTCGCCGCCGCGCTCAGGGGCCTGGCCCACGAGTTGCGCAATCCGCTGGCCGGATTGAAGGGTGCTTCGCAGCTGCTGGCACGTCGCGCGGATGCACGCGCGGACAACGGCGAGGAGCGCGAGCTGATCGCGTTGATCGGTTCCGAGGTCGATCGCCTGGCTGCGCTGCTCGACCGCTTGATGTCGCCGGCACCGCCGCGGCCGCACGCGCCGCTCAACATCCACGAGGTGCTTGAGCGCGTACTGCGACTGGCCGAGAGCGACGCAGGCTGGGCGGTGCGGCTGGCCCGCGATTACGACCCCAGCCTGCCCGAACCGGACGGCGACGAGGATCGCCTGACCCAGGCGGTGTGGAACCTGGTCCGCAACGCGATCGAAGCTGGCGCCGCCAACGTGACCCTGCGCACCCGCGCCGAGCATGGCGTGCGCATCGGCGACGCCGCGCATGCGCTGGTGCTGCGCCTGGAAATCATCGACGACGGCCGCGGCGTGCCGGAGGAACTGGCCGAGCAGGTGTTCCTGCCGCTGGTCAGCGGTCGCGCCGAGGGTAGTGGCCTCGGGCTGGCGCTGGCGCAGCAGGTCGCGCGCGAACATCGCGGTTCGCTGGCGTACCGCTCGCGCCCGGGCCATACCGTGTTCACGCTGCTCTTGCCGCTGGTGGAGGTCGACGATGGCTGAGCAGGCGCGGGTGTGGGTGGTCGACGACGATCGCGGCGTGCGCTTCGTGCTGGCGACGGCACTGCGCGAGGCGGGTTACGCGGTGTCCGAGTTCGAGTCGGCGCAGGCGGCGCTGCATGCCCTGGACGCGGGCGTGCCGGGCCTGGTGTTCACCGATGTGCGGATGCCGGGGGAAGACGGCATCGCGTTGCTGCGCAAACTCAAGGCAACACATGCCTCGGTGCCGGTCATCGTGATGTCCGCCTATACCGACATCGCGAGCACGGCGGGCGCGTTCCGCGGCGGGGCCTGGGAGTTCCTGTCCAAGCCCTTCGACCTGGATCATGCGGTATCGCTGGCGTCCCGGGTCCTGCCTGCAGGCAGCATCGCGCCGGCCCCCGCGCAAGGAAGGCCCGAGCCGGCGCCCGTGGCGGCATCGGAGTTGATTGGGGATTCCGCGCGGATGCGCGAGGTCTTCCGTGGCATCGGCAAGCTGGCGCAGGTGCCGTTGTCGGTGCTGGTGACCGGGGAAACCGGAACGGGCAAGGAACTGGTGGCGCGTGCGCTGCATCGCGAGTCGCCGCGCGCGGACAAGCCGTTCATCGCGCTCAACACCGGGGCGATACCGGCCGAACTGCTGGAGTCGGAACTGTTCGGGCACGAGGCGGGCGCGTTCACGGGGGCGAACAAGCGTCACGTGGGACGCTTCGAGCAGGCCGACCGCGGCACCCTGTTCCTGGACGAGATCGGTGACATGCCGTTGCCGCTGCAGGTGCGCCTGCTGCGGGTGCTGGCCGAAGGCGAGTTCTTCCGCGTCGGCGGACGCGAACTGATCAAGGTCGACGTGCGCGTGATCGCCGCGACCCACCAGCCGCTCGAGCATCTGGTCGTAGAGGGCCGCTTCCGCGCCGACCTGTTGCACCGCCTCGACGTCGTGCGCCTGCAACTGCCGCCGCTGCGCGAACGACGCGACGACATCCCGTTGCTGGCGCGGCGTTTCCTGGAAATGGCCGCGCGCAGGCTGGGAGCGTCGCCCAAGCGCCTGGCTCCCGCGGCCATCGAGCGCCTGCGCGCGCACGGCTGGCCCGGCAACGTGCGTGAACTGGAGAACGCCTGCTGGCGCCTGGCGGCGCTGGCGCCGAACGACAACATCGATGCCGCCGACGTCGACGCGCTGGCGGGACTTGCGGTGCGAGAGACCGCCACCGTTTCCGCGGCCGGGGGCAACGACTGGGAGTCGGCGCTCGCCGGCTGGGCGCGCACGCGACTGGCCGAGGATGCGGAGGACCTGCACGCGGAAGCCCGCGACCGCATGGAACAGGTCCTGTTCGACGCGGCGCTCGAACACACCGATGGCCATCGTGGCGAAGCCGCCGCGCGCCTGGGCCTCGGCCGCAACACCCTCACCCGTCGCCTCGGGAAAACGCGACGGAGGTAATTGAACGCGCCACGCGTTTACGGAAACCTTCACAATGCGGAGCGTTTAATTACCTCCGTCCCCTTTTTGTTCTCTCAAAGGAGTGCCGTCATGCGCATTGCCAGGCTTTCACTGATCACCTTCGCTGCAGCGGGTATCGCGGCGTGCGGCACGACGCCGGAACAACCGGCTCCGGAACCCGTCCCGGTCGTCGAGCGCGATGCGGTGGCCAACTTGGCTTCGGCTTCCGGTAGCCTGGTGAGCGGACGCCTGCAGGTGATGACGATGGGAGCCAACGCGGTCCATTTCACCGGCGAGATCGGCGGCCTCGCGCCGGGCAGCACCCACGGCTTCCACGTCCACGAAAAGGGCGATTGCAGCGCGGCCGATGCCAGCAGTGCCGGCGGCCACTTCAATCCCGCGGGCAATCCGCACGGGCGCATGGACGAAGGCGCGCACCACGCCGGCGACATCGACAACATCGTCGCCGATGCCGAGGGCGTGGCCCGCGTCAACATGCACGTCCCGGGCCTGACCCTGGGCACCGGAGCGGCCAACGATGCCGCGGGACGCGCGATCATCGTCCACGCCGATCCCGACGACTATGCCAGCCAGCCCTCCGGCAACGCCGGCAAGCGCATCGCCTGCGGCGTGATCACCATCGTCCAGTAGCCGCGATTTCTCGCTTTTTGATGGGGCGCAGCGGATGTGTGTGTCCCTGCGCGAGACACGCCGCGAGTACGTCCATGTAGGCTCGTCGTCGGCATCCATGCCTCCGACGGTCTCGCGCAGGAACACAC
>JALYWW010000042.1 GCA_030852515.1 Pseudomonadota bacterium | reverse complement strand
AGTCGGGACACGCCGTGAACCCATCCATGGGGGCTTGTCGTCGACATCCATGTCTCCGACAGTCCCGCCTTGGGCAAGACCTTTCCACGACGCTAACCCAAGCGGGTGGGTCGATGCTTCGGCTGTTGCTCGAAGCGGGGCGCCTCGCTTGCGGAGGCGTGAGGATGTGTGTGTCCCTGCGCGAGACACGCCGCGAGTACGTCCATGTAGGCTCGTCGTCGGCATCCATGCCTCCGACGGTCTCGCGCAGGGACACACACATCCTCACGCCTCCGCAAGCGCGGCGCCCCGCTTCGTGGAGCGTGCTCCTGGAGCGAGCCGAAGCATCGACCCACCCGCTTGTCATAGCGTCGTGGAAAGGTCTTGCCCAAGGCGGGACTGTCGGAGACATGGATGTCGACGACAAGGCCCCATGGATGGGTTCACGCCGTGTCCCGACTTGGGCAAGGGCTTTCCGCGGCGCCCCGCACGCAAGCGAGTACTTCGCGGCTTCCGCCGCTCCCACGGTTAAAGGGGCGGTTGCTCTTCGGCGGTGAGGACCTGGGGGAGCTCGGGTTCGAAGAAGCTCCAGCGCACTTCCGGGAATTCCTTCTTCAGGGCGCGCTCGACCGCGGTAATGGCGCGCAGCATCCGCTCGGCGTCGTGCTCCTCGCGCATCCGCGCCTGCACCGAAACCAGCGCGTCGCTGCCCAGTTGCAGGGTGATCACGCTGAGCACGTGGGCAATCTCCGGGCGGCCATCGAGGAAGGCGCGGATCTGCGCCTGGCGGTGCGGGTCGACGCTCTGGCCGATCAGCATGGCCTTGACCTCGATCGCGACCAAGACCGCGACCACGATCAGCAGCACGCCGATGGCCACGGTGCCCACGGCGTCCCAGATCGGATTGCCGGTGATGACGCTCGCCATCACCGCGAACAGTGCGAACACCAGGCCCAGCAGCGCGGCCAGGTCCTCGCCGAAGATCACCACCAGCTCGCTCTGCCGGCTCTGGCGGAACCACTGCCAGAGGCTGCGCTCGCCGCGCGACTTGTTCACTTCCTGCAGGCAGGCGCGCATCGAGATGCCCTCGGCCACGATACCGAACACCAGCACGCCCGCGGCCCACCACCACTGCCGCAGCGCCTCGGGATGCTGCAGTTTGTGGACGCCTTCGTACAGCGAGAACATGCCGCCGACGGTGAACAGCATCACCGCGACCAGGAACGACCAGAAATATGTTGCCTTGCCGTGGCCCAGCGGGAACTCGGGACTGGCAGGACGCCGCGCCTGGCGCATGCCCAGCAACAACAGCAGCTGGTTGCCGCAATCGGCGATCGAGTGCACGGTCTCGGCCAGCATCGCGCTGGAGCCGGTGAAAAACGCCGCCACGCCCTTGGCCACCGCGATCGCGAAGTTGGCGCCGAGCGCGAACAGGATGGCGCGAGAGGAGTCGCCGCTTGAAGCCATGGTCGTGGGCCGCCGGTCGGAATCGGGGAGCCAGAATACTATCCCGGCGCGCTAGACGCCGAAGGGCCAGGTCTCCGGCATCCCGCGACCATGCCCGTCGGACAGTGCGGTGATCGCGCGGGTCTGGTCGAACCAGATCCATCCGTCGTACTGGCGGGCCAGCGAGGACGCTGCGTAGTGGCTCCAGCGCTCGGTCTGCGGGCGATAGACGACGCCGACGTAGCGCTCCAGCAGGGAGGGCGCCAGGGCCTCGCGCGCATCGGGGTGCCGCCCCTCGCGCAGGTCGATGAATCCACACGGGCGGCCCGCGTCATGGAACAGGCGCTCGACGCTACCCGCCATCGACGGGTTGACCTGCATCACCTGCATCGGGGCATCCCAGTCGCTGGCGGCCGCGACCGTGCCGCCATGGGTGCCGAATCCGAGCAACACCGCTTCGTCGCCATGCGCCTGGCGGCACAACTGGCCGAGGTTGAGCTCGCCGCGCACCTGGCCCATCTCGGTCTGGCGCGCATCGCCGATGTGCGAGTTGTGTGCCCACACCACCGCGCGCGATCGCGGCCCGCTGGCCTCGAGCAGGTGCTGCAGGGTTTCGAACATGTGGGTGTCGCGCAGATTCCAGGATTCGGCCGCGCCGTAGTACATCGCCCGGTAGTAGGCTTCGGCGTCGCGCACCAGGCGGGCGTTCTGGCTGGCGTCGAGGAACTGGTCGCCGTCGTGGCGGCTGTATTCCAGGCGCTTGTCGAGCAGGTCCTGGAGCATCCTGGTCACCGCGCGTTCGCACTCCGCGTAGCCGCGGCTCAAGGCCATGTGCCCGTATGCGGCGGGTTCGGCCGACCATGGCGACAGGCATGCATAACGCTCGCGCGCGACCGCCGCGGCCTGCGGATCGACCTTGTCGAGGTAATCGACGACCGCGCCGATCGAAGTCGACAGGCTGTACAGGTCGAGCCCATGGAAGCTGGTGCGATCGCCCGCCGACCGGGTCAGGTTGTGCCGGCGCAACCAGTCGACGAAGGCATCGACCTCGGCATTTCGCCACATCCAGGTCGGGAAACGCTGGAACGGCGGCGTGGCCGGCGGGCGGTGCGGCAGGCTGCGCACGTGGCGGTCGATCGCGGCCGCGTCGGGCCAGTCGGCCTCCACCGCGACGATGCGGAAGCCATGCTTTTCCACCAGCCGACGGGTCATCGCCGCGCGTGCACGGTAGAACTCCGAGGTGCCATGGCTGGCTTCGCCCAGCAGCACCACGCGCGCATCGGCGTAGCGGTCGATGACGTCGCCGAAGCCCGGATCATCCAGGCGCGGGAGCGGCTCCATCGCCGCCGCGATGCGTTCCGGCACCGGCCTGGGCTTGCCGGGCGCGCGCGCGTCGGAGACCGGCGCATCATCGCGCCAGGCATGCTCGCCGACCAGCGGCACGAACATGACATCGCCGAGGTCGTGTTCTTCCCACCCGTCGGTGCCGGTGCGCACGACCTTGACCAGGCGCTGCCGGCGCTGGGTATCGCCGACCGGCATCACAAGCCGGCCGCCGACCTCGAGCTGTTCGCGCAGCACGGTGGGGATGCGCGGCGCGCCCGCCGCTGCGAGGATCACATCGAACGGCGCGGCCTCCGGCCAGCCGCCACTGCCGTCGCCGGTGCGGATATGGACATTGCGGTAGCCGAGCCGATGGATGCGCACGCGCGCAAGGTCGGCCAGTTCGGAATGGCGCTCGATCGCGCAGACCTGGCCTGCGATCTTGCCCAACACTGCCGCGGCATAGCCGGAGCCCGCGCCGATCTCGAGCACCCGGTCGCCCGGGCCGACCTCGGCCGCCTCGAGCATCAGCGCGACGATGTAGGGCTGGGAAATGGTCTGGCCGGCCTCGATCGGCAGCGGCGAATCTTCGTAGGCGAACTCGCGCATGGCCTTGCCGACGAACAGCTCCCGCGGCACCGCGCGCATCGCCGCCAGCACCGCGGGGTCGCGGATGCCGCGGCCCGCGACCTGCCGTTGCACCATCCGTTCGCGCTGGCTGGCGAAGCTGTCCACGCGGACAGCACTACGCCAGCGCGCGTCAATGCCCCGTGTGCGCAGGCTCCATGTACAGGGCCCCGACCTGCATCGCAGTCAGGTATGGCTCGGGGTCGTTGCGGTTGCTCAGCAGGATCACCGTCAGCTTCTGTTCCGGCCAGCGGACGATCACGTTGCGGAAGCCGATCGTCTCGCCCGAATGCCACAGGGTGCCATCGCCAAGGCGCCAGCCGAAGCCGTAGTGATGCACGCCCGTTTCGCCGGTCACCTTGGCCTGCGGACCGAACGCCATGGCGCGCGAGGCGTCGCTGAGCAGGCGGTCGTCGTACAGCGCGGCGTCCCAGCGCGCGAGGTCGTCGATCGATGAATAGATGCCGCCGTCGCCGAGCACCGCGCTGGTCGTGCTCTGGTCGGTGCGCACCCACTCGCCGTCGTCCTGGCTGTAGCCCCAGGCGCGATTGGGCACCTCGGGTCCTGCGGCGACATAGGCCAGGGTGTCGTGCATGCCCAGCGGAACGAAGATGCGCTCGCGCAGGAAATCGGGGAAGGTGCTGCCTGAAGCGCGCTCGACGACCAGCGACAGCAGGGCGTACGCGCTGTTGCTGTAGCGGTAGTCGCTGCCGGCGGGAAAGTACAGGCGGTCTTCCTTCTCCAGCAATTCCAGCACGCCGGCATCGCGGATCTGGCCTGCGTAGTCCACGGCCATCAGGTCCTCGTAGTCGACCAGGCCCGACGTGTGGCTGAGCATGTGGCGCAGGGTGATGGCGTCGGCCGCCTCCGGCAGCGACGGCAGCCAGCGGCGCACCGGATCGTCGATGCCGAGCTTGCCGTCCTGCGCCAGCAGCAGGATCGCCGCGGCGGTGAATTGCTTGCTAATCGAAGCCAACCGGTAGTTGGTCGCCGGGCCGGCTTCGGTGCCTCCGCTCCCATCGGACTCGCCGATGTCGGACAGGCCGTAACCGCGACGCACCACCGCCTCGCCGTCGCGCAGTACCAGCAGCGACGCGCCGGGGCCCTTGCCCTGGTAGCGCTGCATCAGCGAATCGATGGTCATGGGCACGAGCGGTACGTCATAGATGGATCCAGGCGTCGGTTCGGGCTGGAAGGTGTAGTGCCACCACTCCAGCGGATAGTTGCGGAAGCCATGCTCGGACATGGCCTTGCGCAGCACGTCGCGGTTGGCGCGCTGCGCGGGCGTGACCTCCGCCGTGTCGGTATTGGCGCGGGTGCCGAAATAGTCGAAGTCGGTGCCCATGTCGAGCGGCGCGCAGCTGTCGCCGTCGCTTTCGCAGCGCAGCACGGTCAGGTCGAGGGTGGCGCCACGGCTGTGGCCGGAGGATTCGGCGATGTAGCCGTCGAGCAGTTTCGGCTTGTCCAGTTCCGGGTAGTGCTCGGCCTTGGTCCCTTGATCGGACAGGTCGTGCGCCCAGCGCACGAAGTGGGCGACCGCGCGCGCCGGCCGGTAGCAGTCGAACAGGCGCAGGCGCATGCCCTGCCCGCGCAGGTCCTGCTCGACCTTCGCCAGCGCCGTCGCCACGTCGTGCTTGAGGAAGCAGCGCGGCGCGTCGTAGCCGGTCACCGGCTTGCCGACGAAATTGTCGCTTCCGGCGTACTTGATGTCCTGGTCGATCTCCGGCACCAGCGCGCGGATGTCGACCATGCCGGCCTGGTCCATGGTCGCCGCTGGAGACAGTTGCGGTTCGCAACCGCCGACACGGGTGAAAGCCAGGTCCTCGTAGTCGGAACTGAAGTCGCCTTCCGGATCGAGCTTGGCCATGCGCAGGCGGCGGCCGTCGCCTTCGCCGGAGAAGTCGAGCCAGGCATCCATGTCGACACCGGGATCGTCCCAGTGCAGGAAGTGGCGGCCATCCAGCAGCGATATCTTGCCGTGCATCTTCGGCGACTTGGCCGAGCGCCACTCGACACTGCCGCCGACCGGGCAGATCCGGACCTCGCCGAACCACGGGTCGCGCCAGGTGCCGAGCCAGGGCTTCATCGCATCGGCGGAGACCGGCTTGCGCGTGGCGATGTCGGGAAGCGCCGCGTCGTCGGCGGCCGCGGCGTCCGGCGCGTCTTCGGCTCCATAGATCGCGTCGGCAAAATCGTCGAAGCCGCGCTCGTCCATCGGCAGGGTGAACAGCTTGGCCAGGGTGGCGCCGAGCACGGTGCGCGCGCGGCTGCCGGCACCGTTGATCATGAACACGAAGCCCGACTTGCGGTCGGGCAACAGCATCATCATCGAATACATCCCGCCCAGGGTGCCGGTGTGGGACACGGTCCACTGCCCGTCGATATCGGCCAGGCGGAAGCCGTAGGCATAGGCGTAGTAGTGGGTACCGTCCATGTCGCGGCGGAACTGCGAGATCGGCATCGGCGTGCGCGCCTTCCACATCTCGGCGCGCTGCTCCGCGCCCAGCCACTGCAGTTGCGCCGGCGTCGGTTCCAGCCAGTTCATGGCCCACGCGAGCATGTCGTCGAGGCCGCAACGGATGCCGCCGGCCGCAGCCGAGGTGATCGCCGGCACGACCGCCGGATCCTGCCGCATCGGCAGGCTGCGCTTGCCGTCGTGCCAGTGCGGCTGGGCGACGCTGCCCACTTCGGCGCGGCTGAACTCGCCGACGCGGCAGCCGTCCAGGCCCAGCGGCTGGAAGATCTCGCGCCGCACCAGCTCCTCGTAGGACGCGCCGCCTGCCGCGGCCGCGACTTCGCCGGCGACCACGTACAGCAGGTTGTCGTAGGCATAGCCGGCGCGAAAGCCGTAGGCCGGCTTGATGTGCTGCAGGCCGTGGATGATGTCGGCGCGGGTGAACAGGTTCGGCTCCGGCCACAGCATCAGGTCGCCGCCGCCTTCGGGCAGGCCGCTGTTGTGGACCAGCAGGTCGCCGACGGTCATGTGCTGCGTGACCCACGGATCGTGCATCGCGAAGTCGGGCAGATGCCTGATCACCGGATCGTCCCAGCGCAGCTTGCCGGCCTGGACCAGGCGCGCCAGCACCGCGGCCGTCATCGCCTTGCTGTTGGAGGCGATCTTGAACAGGGTCTGGGTGGTCACCGGATCGCCAGAGCCGGCAACGGTTTCGCCGAAGCCGCGGGCATAGACGACCTTGCCGTTCTCGATCACGCCGACGGCGATGCCGGGGAGATCGTAGCGCTCGATTGCAGCGTGGATGGCCCCGTCGATGACGGGATCCGCTGGAGGCCTCGCGGCCTGGTTCGCGGCTTCCGCCGCTCCCACCAGCAGCAGCAGTGCGAGGGCGGCGAGCTTGTTCATGGTTGCTGCGCGGATGGCGCTGCGGCTACGTCGATGGCCTCTTGCCACGCACGCAGCAGGTTGCCGCCCCAGATCTTCGCGATGTCGGCGTCGCTGTAGCCGCGCTTGCGCAGTTCGGCGGTGACGTTGCCGGTTTCGGTCGCGTCCATCCAGCCGGTGACGCCGCCGCCGCCGTCGAAATCGGCGGCGATGCCGACGTGGTCGATGCCGGCGACGGTGGCGATGTGCTGGATGTGGTCTACGTACTCGGCGACGGTGGCCAGCGGATGTTCCTGCTGGATCCTGGCCATGCCCTCGGCCATCGCCGGCAGCGCATCGTGCTTGTCGCTGTCGTATTCAGCGTCGCCGGCCAGCTTCGCCACTTCGGCCTGCAAGGCCTTCTCGGCTTCGGCCCGGGCCGGATCGCTCTTGACGAACTCCTTGTAGGCCACGGCCTGGATCACGCCGCCCTTGGCGGCGATGGCGCGCAGGATGTCGTCGGGGATGTTGCGCTTGTGGTCCACCAGCGCACGCGCCGAGGAATGCGAGGCGATGATCGGCGCCTTCGACACTTCGAGCGCATCGCGCATGCAGTTGTCGGAGGCGTGGGACACGTCGACCATCATCCCCAGCGCGTTGGCCCGCGCTACCGCGTCACGACCGAAATCGCTCATGCCGGTATCGCCCTCGCTGCCCCACGCCGGCTCGCCGCGTTCGGTGTTCGGCGCCGAACTGGTGCACAGGTCGTTGTTGCCGGCATGGACCAGGCCAAGGTAGCGCGCGCCACGCTTGTAAGCGGCGTCGATGCGCGCCAGGTCGTGGCCCAGCGAATAGCTGTTCTCGATGCCGATCATGGCCGAGAGCAGCCCGGCGGCATGGTTGTCGCGGACCTGTTGCGGCGTGGTGGCGGCGCGGATCCGGTCCGGGTACTTCTCCAGCATCATCTCGATCGCCGAATACTTGCGCTCGGCCTGGGCGACGGCCCTGGCGTAACCCTCCGGCGTCAGCGGGCCCTGCCCCACGTAGATCACGAAGAACGCCGCATCCAGGCCGCCGCGCTCCATCTTGCCGAGGTCGACCTGCAGCTGAGTGTCGGTGCCGACGTCGAAGCGCGGATCGCGCATGTAGTCGAGCGGAATGTCGACGTGGGTGTCGATGGTCAACAGGTCGGTCGTTGCCTCGACCGCTGGCGCGGCCGGCGCGACCGGTGCCGGCGGCTCCGCCGCGCAAG
Source organism: Pseudomonadota bacterium (assembly GCA_030852515.1). GTDB lineage: Bacteria > Pseudomonadota > Gammaproteobacteria > Xanthomonadales > Xanthomonadaceae > Cognatiluteimonas. The sequence continues at coordinate 10,986 of JALYWW010000042.1, read as the reverse complement.
CGGCGAGGGAGATTGCCGCCAGCGCGGCGACCAGTGCATGCATGCGAAATTCTTTCATGGTGTCTTCCACTCCCGTGCCGGTTGTTCCCCGGCGATCATCTCATCGAATGTCTGTCGGCGCCGGACCACGGCGTAGCGATCGCCGTCGACCAGCACTTCGGCCGGCAGCGGCCGCGAGTTGTAGGTCGAGGCCATGGACGCGCCATAGGCGCCGGCGCCGCGGATCGCGACCAGGTCCCCGGCAGCGCAGCGCGGCAGTTCGCGGGCCAGGGCGAAGGTGTCGCCGGTCTCGCACACCGGCCCGACCACGTCGTAGGCCACGGGATCGCGCCCGGCGTTGTCGCCAACTCGCTCGATGTCGTGCCAGGCGTCGTACAGGCTGGGCCGCAGCAGGTCGTTCATGGCCGCGTCCAGGACCAGGAAGTCGCGCTGCTCGCCATGCTTGGTCAACAACACGCGGGTCAGCAGCAATCCGGCTTCGGCGACCAGGTAACGGCCAGGCTCGAACAGCAGCCGGCCCTCGAATCCCTGCAACGCCGCACGGACCTCGGCCACATAGTCGGCGGCCGGCAACGCCTGTTCGCCCTCGCGATAGCGCACGCCCAGGCCACCGCCCACGTCGATGCTGGCGATCGCGTGGCCGGCCGCGGCCAGCTCGCGCCAGAACGCGGCCATGCGCTGCAGGGCCTCGCGGATCGGCGCCATCTTCAGGATCTGCGAACCGATGTGCATGTGCAGCCCGTCCAGGCGCACGGCAGGCCGCTCGGCCACGGACGCGAACCAGCTGCGCGCCTCGGCCATGGACACGCCGAACTTGTTCTCGGACTTGCCGGTGGAAATCTTGGCGTGGGTCAGCGCGTCCACGTCCGGGTTGATGCGCACCGAAGCGCGTGCGACTTCGCCGCGCGCCGCGGCGATGGCCTGGATCAGGTCGAGTTCGGCGCGCGATTCGACGTTGAAGCGGGCCACGCCCGCATCCAGCGCCTGTTCGATCTCGTCGGCGCGCTTGCCGACGCCGGAGAACACGATCCGCTCGGCGGGCATCCCCGCCCGCAGGCATCGCCACAACTCGCCGGCCGAGACGATGTCGGCCCCCGCGCCCGCATCGGCCATCAACTGCAGGATCGCCTGGTTGCTGTTGGCCTTGACCGCGTAGCAGACCAGCGCGTCCATCCCCTGCATGGCGTCCTGCAATCCACGCAAACGGGCGCGTACCGCCTCGGCCGAGTAGACGTAAAGCGGCGTGCCTTCGCGCGCGGCCAGGGCTTCAAGCATGTGCTGCATTCTCTTCGCCCAAAAAAATGGCGGCCCGACCAGCGGGCCGCCCAGGGGGTATTGCTCAGTAGTTGTAGGTCACGACGAGCTGCATGTAGCGCGGCGACTGCCAGGCGATGGGCTGGCCGAACGTCTCGCGATACACGCCCGGCGAAGACTCGTAACGGGAATGCACGTTGGTATAGGACTGGTTGTTGAACAGGTTGTAGACCGAGAACTTGGCCTTGAGGTCGATGCCCTCGACCGGCAAGGTCCAGGTCACGTTCGCGCCCATCGTCCAGGTCCACGGCAGGCGGCCATAGGCGCCGCGACCAGTCCATTCATGCACACGGGCATCCACCGGCCCGGAGCAGTTCTCCACGCAGATCCAGCCCGTGCCGGCGCCGCTGGTCTCGGTGCTGAAGCTACCCCCTCCCCGGGTGTCACCCGGCCAGGTCACGCCGAATGCCGTCAGCGGGCCACCAGACGCGACCTGCAGGTTGGCGCCGACATCGAACATGTCGTTCACCGCATAGCTGCCGCGCAGCTTGATCTGGTGGCGGCGATCGTTGAACAGGTCGCCGTAACGCTCGGTTCCGGCAGGATGGTCGAAGTACTGGACCATGCCGGTGTCGCCGTAACGTGTATCGGAGTTGACCGGACCTTCGAAGTTGCCTTCCGAGCGCGACCACAGGTAGGACGCGTTGAACGCCCACTTCCCGTCCCACGCACGATCGATCTGGAATTCGACGCCGGTGTAAGTCCGCTTCGGCTTGTCGTAGCCAACCACATCGCCATTGCTCTTCTGGTACCCGTCCACCGAGGTGTCGATGGTGATCCAGCCTTCGGTATCGCAACCGATGCTGCTGTCGCCCCAGATCGTCATCTCTTCACCCGGGTTGCCGATCACCCACACGTTGCCGTTGGTGGGGCCGCAGGGCGTGTGCCTGATCAGGATGTCGTCCAGGGCACTGGTCAGCCGGCGATAGGTACCGTTGACGCCCCACGACCAGGCCTGGTTGATCATTTGCTGGTAGCCGAAGATCAGCTCGTCCTGGAACACCGCGTCGACGTCGCGGTCGACGCCCTGGCGCAGGTCGTCCACGACGACGTTGCCGGAGGTATCGGCACCACCCTTTTGGGCGCCAATGATCGGATCGAGGTAGGACGACCCGGTGATCGGGTTCGACGCCACGTTCCAGCCCTCCAGGACATAGAACGTTTCCTCGTCGGTCAGGCCACCGGCGAAGTTGACGTTGATGTTGTTGGTGACGGGCAGGTAGTAGCGGCCGATGTTGCCGTAGAGCTTGGCGCTGCCATCGCCGTGCATGTCCCAGGAAAAGCCCATTCGTGGCGCCACGAGGTTGTCGACGTCGATGAACGCATCGCCCGATGCGGCCTTGTTGGTGAAACTATCCATTCGCACGCCGAGCGTCAGCAGCAGGTTCGGGGTGATGCTCCAGATGTCCTCGAGATAATAGGCGCTGGCTTCGGTCTCGAATACGCCGCCCTTGACGTAGCGACGGCCGACCAGCATCTGGTCGATGCCAGCTTCGACGATGTAGCCGTTGTCGAGCTCCTCGCCGGTGACCACGCCGATTGCCTGGTAGCTGATGCCGACCGGACCCGGTTCGCGCAGGGTCTGGTCGGTCTCCATGACCTCGCGGTCGAAGCCAAAGCGCAGGAGGTGGTCTCCCAGGGTCCACTCGAAGTCGAGGCGGGCGGCCTCGCGCTTGTCCTCGATGCTGTTGACACGATTGCCGGTCGGGTGGCAGCCGTACGGCAGGTCCGGGAGGGCCGCCTCATAAGGCCCATAGCTGCTGCCGGCCCAGACGTCGCTGCAGGTCTCATCGAAGGCCGAGAAGCCCTTGCTGCTGCGGTCGTTGACGCCATACATCGCCTTGGCCACGAAGTTGTCGCTGAAGTGGCCGGTATAGGTCGCCGAATAGTTGAGGCCGCCACTCTCCCCGTAGCTGTCGCCACCGTAGTCCCCGACGGTCTTGGTGTCCCAGTCGTAGCCGTAGCTGCTGGCAACCGAATCGGCCTCGTCGGAGAACGCCATGACCTCCAGCAAGTGGTTATCGGTGATGTTCCAGTCGATCTTGGCGCCCCAGAAGCCGTTATCGGAGTTCGAGTCGAACCACTGGTTGCCGCTGGCATTGGTGTAGCGGCTCTCCGAGTCCCTGACCTCGTACATGCCGAAGAAGAACAGGCGATCCTTGATGAGCGGACCCGATGCCCAGACGTTGGTCTTGGTGAAGCTAGACTTGTCCTGGCTGCCGCGCGAACGGGTGGTGCCGTCCTTGTAGTAATGGTCGCGCGGCGACTCGTTCCATGCCGCCGGCTCGAAGGTCAGTTGCGCGCCGCCTTCGAACTCGTTGGTGCCCGAGCGGGTCACTGCGTTGATGACGCCGCCGGTGCTGCGGCCGAACTCCACCGAGTAGCCGCCGGTCTTGACCTGGAACTCCTCGAAGAACGCGAACGGGGTGGAGGAGAATCCGCGCCGGTTGTAGACGTCGGTGACGTTGAGTCCGTTGATGTAGATCGCGTTCTCGGCCACGGAAGAGCCGCTGAACGACAGTTCGCTGCCGAACACGGGGCTGGAAACGACGCCCGGCGCAAGCATCGCGACCGAGGTAATCGACTGGTCCACGGGAAGCCGGGCCAACTCCTCGCGGGTCACGTTGGTAGCAGTCTCGGTGGACCTGACGTCGACCCTGTTGATCACGCGCGAACCGAGCACCTGGACCGCGTCGAGATTGACGAGGTTGCCATCGCTGCCCAGGTTGACGTTGGTAGTACCGCCAAGGCCGACGTTCACTGCGAATGGCGTGCCGACGACCTGTCCATCGCGCGTCACCTGCAGGGTGTAGTCGCCGACTGGCAACTGGCTCAGGCGATAGCTGCCGTCGGCGTCGACGGTCACCGTGCGGCTCAAGCCGGTACCGGAATTCACCACCGTGACCTGGGTCCCGGCTTCGGCACGGCCTGCCACCGCACCCGTTGCGCTTTGCGCGAACGCCGGCGCGAGGGCCATCGACGACAGGCAGACGCCCATCGCCATGCAAAGTACGGACTTGCGCAAATTGCGGGTGCTGCTCATATCCTCTCCCCGGTGCTCATGGTTGTTGTTGCGTGGCTACGAAGTCGTAGTCCCACTGGTTGAAGTACAGGTTGCCGCCGCTCCATTCGACTTCCCCGCGTTGCAGGTCCACCGTTTCGGAACGGAAATGGGTCTTGGCCGGCTCGAACGGCCGGCTGTAGTCGTCGTTGAAGGCGATGCGCCAGGCATCGAGGCCGCCGAGGTAGAAGCCGGCGACTGCGGGATCCGCGTCGTCGAGGCGGCCGAAGGTGACATCCATCGGCATCCAGCCGTAAGGGGCGATGTACAGCTGGCCCCAGTCGTGCAGGTTCCAGTAGCCATTGGGCGCGAACATCATTCCCGACTGCCAGCGCGCGGGAATGCCGTTCAGGCGCAGCAGGGAAACGAGCAACAGGGTCTGCTGCCCGCAGTCGGCATGGCCGGCGTGCAGCGCGTAGTCGCTGATGTTGCTGATGGTGGAGTACTCGCGGGCACCGGCCCACGGAATGCGGTCCACCGCTGCAAACAGCTTCTGCGCGATCTTCCACTGGTTGGTCTCGTCGCCCACAACCTGGCGCGAGAACGCGCGCAGGTCGTCGCTGAACAGCACGTGCGGCGCGCGCTCGGCGACGAACGGCGCGAGCTCGGCGGTGATGTCGGCGGGCACGACCTCGGCGGCGTCGACGTCGAAATGGCGCGCGGTGATCGTCAGGTCGTAGCTGACCGAGAACTCGGTCTTCTCGCCGGCTTTGGCCGACTTCTCGAGATAGATCGTGCGTTGCAGCGCGGATTCAGGCGCAAGCACATGGGTTGCGGGCTCGCTGGACAGCAGCACGATGTCTTCCTGCTGCCCCGGGATCGCGCGCGGATACGGAATCCAGGCGCGCACCGTCTCGCCGGCCGGCACCGCATCGGCATCGACCGTCAGCGACTGGACGATGCGCACGCGGTTCGGTTCCGCCGTATGGGCGACGACGGCACGATGGTGCGGATGTACCGATTCCAGCGGACTGTCGACGAAAGGCTTGGGATCGGCGCGGCGCGCGCGGGCCTCGGCGCTGATCCGGAACAGGTTGGATGCGGTGCGATCGAAGTACAGACGCTGGCCGTCGATGTCCATGCGCTCGAACAGGCCCTGCGCGTCCCAGCGGGCGAATTCCTGCTCGCTCAGGTCGGGAATCTGGCGGCGCACGCGCTCGCGCACGTCGTCGCGGTCGTGGTCGAAATCCAGGCGGATGCGGCGCATGCGCTCGCGCTGGAACTGCAGTTCACGGGCTTGCGCGGGCACTGCGGTCGCCAGGGCCGCGCTGATCGCCGCCTCGGCGCCGGCGAAGTCGCCGGCATCGACCTGGGCGATCACCGCCTGCACCACATTGGGCGCATTGGCGTCGCCTGCTGCAGTCGCAGCAATCGCCAGTCCACCCGCAAGCAGCAACAGCATCGCCGGCGCGCGCCAACGGCGCAGCCGTGACGTTCGCGAATGGTTGCGGGCAGTGTGGTGTGTAGCGACGTGCACCCGAAGCGTCCCCCGACGGTCGGCGAATTCATGCCTGTGTAACATGCGTCCGAGGACTGGTCAATAATTTATTCTTGGCGTATAAGTTTTACGAATCAGCTATTCCGCACTGCACAAAATTCCGCCGCAATGTGCGTTGCAAAGTCATGTTGCGGTGCGGCAAAAAGGGGCTTCAATGATCCAGACGGTGTGGCCATACCTGGCAGTAATGCTGCTGGCGGCCGGCATCTTCCCGGCAATCGAACGACGCAGCGGATGGAAGTTCTTTTCCGTGTTCCCGCCGATCGTGCTGGTGTACCTGTCGATCACCGCGCTGGCGGTAGCCGGGCTGTGGCAAGTGACGCCGGAGATCAAGGCCGCGCAAGGCACGCTGATCCGGCAACTGGTGCCCGCGCTGATCTTCCTGCTGATGATCAACTGCGACCTGCGCGCGATCTTCAAACTCGGTCCGCGCGTGCTCGCGGTGTTCTTCTGCACCACGATCAGCCTGTTCCTCGGCTTCCTGCTGACCTTCCTCGCCTTCCGCCACTGGCTGCCGGCCGAAGACGGCTGGCAACCGCTGGCCGCGGTCAGCGGCAGCTGGATGGGCGGCACCGCCAACCTGGTCGCGGTCAAGCAGGCGATCGGCATGTCCGACGACGCGCTGGCGCTGGCGTTGCTCACCGACGCGGTCTGCTATTCGATGTGGGTGGCATTGCTGTTCTCGCTGGCCAGACTCGCGCCGGCGTTCAACCGCTGGACCAGGGCGCGCTCCAGCGCGGACATGGTGGTTGCGCCGGTGCGCACCACCGGGCCGGTGACCGCCGACGCGGTGCTGCTGTGGCTGGGCATGGCCGTGGGCACGACCGTGCTGTCGGCGGCCGTGGCGACCCTGCTGCCGACCTCCGGAATGATCAGCGCCACGACCTGGACGATCATGATCGCCACCGGCATCGGCCTGGTGATCGCGCATACGCCGCTGGCCCGGTTTCCCGGCGCCAGCCAGATTTCCAGCGCGCTGCTGATCTTCGTGGTCGCGGTGATGGCCTCGCAGAGCAACTTCAGCGGCATCGCCACCGCGCCGCTGTACCTGCTGGCCGGCGCCTGCGTGCTGGTCATCCATGCGGGGGTGATGCTGGTGTTCGCCCGCCTGTTCCACTTCGACATGTACCTGTGCGGGATCTCCTCGCTGGCGCATGTCGGCGGCGTGGCCGCCAGCCCGATCCTGGCCGCGACCTACTCCGCCTCGCTGGTCCCGGTGGCGGTGCTGCTGGCCCTGCTTGGCTATATCCTTGGCACCGGCTTCGGCCTGTTGATGGCCACGGTGCTGTCTTCCCTCGCTCCCGTGCCCATTCCTTGAGGTGAATTCCCGAATGCGCCTTCCCGCTTCCCTCCTCGCCTCCGCGCTCGCGCTGGCGCTGTTCGCCATTCCGGCGGCAAGCGCGCGCGATGCCGGCGCAACGACGCTGCCCGTTCCCGCCCATGGCGTCATCGGGGTGCAGGACGCCCATTTCGCACCTGGCTTCTGGGTTTCGCGCCTGCAGCAGCCCGACCAGGTGCTGATGGACCGCGCCGCGATCGCCGCGCAGAACGCCGAACTGGTGCGCGTGGACAAGTCCATGTTCGACCTGCAGTCGCTGCCGGCGACGCTGGACCGCGCCACCGTGGCCGGCTGGATCCAGGACCTGTCGGAGCGCCCGCAGCGCGAACGCTTCGACATCGAAGGCAAGCCGGTGCAGGCGGCAACGCTCGACGCGCTGATGGCCAACCTGGCCATCGAAGCGATCCCCGCCAGCCAGGCCACCCGCTACGGCATGGTCCTTGAGCGTGCCGCGCTGCGTACCTTCCCGACCGGATTGCGGGTGTTCAGCAGTGCCGGCGACACCGATATCGACCGCTTCCAGGAAAGTGCACTGTTCCCGGGCACGCCGGTGGTGGTGGCCCACGCCAGCGCCGATGGCGAGTGGCTGTTCGTGGTCAGCCCGCGTTACGCGGCCTGGATCCAGGCCGATGCGGTGGCCGAAGGCGACCGCGACGCGGTGTTCGCTTACGCCGACAAGACGCCCTATCGCGTCGTCACCGGCGCCAAGGTCGACACCGTATTCACCCGCGAGCAGCCGCAACTGTCGGAGCTGCAGCTGGACATGGGCGTGCGCGTGCCGCTGGCGGGCGTTGCGCCGGACCAGTCGGTCAACGGCCAGCATCCGTATTCGTCGTGGATCGTCGAGCTGCCGTTGCGCGGCGAAGGCGGCCGCCTGGCGTTCGCCCCCGCCCTGTTGCAGAAGATCGCCGACACCCAGGCCGACTACCTGCCGCTGACGCGGGCCAACCTGATCACCCAGGCGTTCAAGTTCCTCGGCGAACGCTACGGCTGGGGGCATTCCTACAACGCCCGCGACTGCAGCGGCTTCGTCTCCGAGATCTACCGCAGCATGGGCGTGCAGCTGCCGCGCAACACCAGCGCGCAATCGGTCAGCCCGGCGTTCGAGCGCATCCACTTCGAAACCGAAGATGGCCGCGACAAGCGCATGGCCGCGGTGGCCGCGCTCGACGTGGGCGACCTTATCTACATCCCCGGCCACGTGATGATGTACGTCGGCGACATCGACGGCATGCCCTACGTGATCCACGACACCAACGGCGGCAGCTACCTCGGCGCCGATGGCGAACTGCATTCGATGCACCTCAACGGCGTGTCGCTGACGCCCTTGCTGCCGCTGCGCTTCGGCAAGGACCACGACTACGTCGACCGCATCACCAATATCGTCCGCGTGGCCAGGCACAAATGAAGGGCATGCCATGAAGATCACCGACATCCGCTTCGGCATGCTGCGCGTGCCGCTCAAGACACCGTTCAAGACCGCGCTGCGCACCGTCGAGCAGGTCGAGGACGTGGTGGTGATGGTGCACACCGACACCGGCCAGGTCGGCTACGGCAGCGCGCCGGCCACTGCCGTCATTACCGGCGACACCCACGGCTCGATCGTGGACGCGGTGCGCCATTACATCTCGCCGCGCGTGATCGGCCAGGACATCGCCAACCTCAACCGCATCACCCATTCGATCCAGGGCGCGATGGAGAAGAACTCCAGCGCCAAGGCCGCGGTCGAGATCGCGGTCCACGACCTGTGGGGCCAGCTTTACGGCGCCCCGCTCTACCAGCTGCTGGGCGGCGGCGATCCGGTGATCACCACCGACATCACCATCAGCGTCGACTACATCGACAAGATGGTGGCCGACTCGATCGCCGCGGTCGAACGCGGTTTCGAATCGCTGAAGATCAAGGTCGGCAAGGACATCGGCGTCGACATCGAGCGGACCAAGGCGATCCACGCCGCGGTCGAGGGCCGGGCCCTGCTGCGCCTGGACGCGAACCAGGGCTGGACCGCGAAGCAGGCGGTGTATGCGCTGCAGACGCTGGAGGACGCCGGGGTCAAGCTCGAGCTGGTGGAACAGCCGGTCAAGGCCCACGACCTGGAAGGGCTGCGTTACGTCACCGAGCGCGTGCATACTCCGGTGATGGCCGACGAAAGCGTGTTCGGGCCGATGGAAGTGATCGAACTGATCCGGATGCGCGCGGCAGACATCGTCAACATCAAGCTGATGAAGACCGGGGGAATTTCCAATGCAGTGCGGATCGCCGACATCTGCGGCATGCACGGGATCGACTGCATGATCGGCTGCATGCTCGAGTCGAGCATCGGCGTTGCCGCCGCGGTGCACCTGGCCGTGGCCAAGGCCGACGTGATCACCAAGGTCGACCTCGATGGCCCTTCGCTGTGCCAGTACGACCCGGTCAACGGCGGCGTGATCTTCAACGAATCCGAGATCACGATTACCGACCGTCCCGGCCTGGGCATTTCCGAGATCCGGGGGCTGAGTCCGATCGCCGGCGAAAAGGCCGCCTGAGGCTTGTCCATGTCGGCACTGGTCAAGATCCGCTCAGAACGCGACCAGATGTCGGCGATCGAGCGGCGCATCGCGGACTTCATCCTCGAAAATGCCCAGCTGCTGCGCGACTACTCCTCGCAGCAGCTGGCCAACGCCCTGGGCATCAGCCAGTCGAGCGTGGTCAAGTTCTGCCAGAAGCTCGGGTTCAAGGGTTATCCGGACCTCAAGCTGTCGATCAGCGAAGCACTGGTGCGCGCCGACAACGGCAATGGCGCGATCGCCGCCGAGGCGACCCCGCAGGACCGCAAGTCGACCTTGGCCTCGAGCCTGTGGAAGCGCAAGTCCGAAGCCGAGGAAGCGACCCGGCTGATCAATCCGCCCGACGCGATCGAAGCCGCCTCCGCGGCGATCGCCGGTGCCGGCCGGGTGTTCATCATCGGCCTGGGCGAGGACGACATCCATGCCCGCGCCTTCGCCCTGAAGCTGTCGTTGCTGGGCATCCTGAGCGTGCACAACTTCGACCCGGCGCACATGACCGCGAGCATGTCCGCGGCCGGCGCGGGCGATGTGCTGCTGGTGTTCTCCGAGCACGGCAAGCAGCCGGCGCTGTGCCAGATCTGCCGCTACTTCCGCGAGCAGCGCGGCAAGGTGATCACGGTCACCCGCCACACCTCCAACGCCCTGCGCGCGCACGCCGACATCGCCCTGCTGGTGTCCGCGCACGACGAGCGCGCGCACATCGAACCGCTGCTCTACCACTCGGCGTTGCAGCACCTGCTCGACGGCCTGTACGTGACCGTGTGCGAAGGCGACAGCGAGCGCCATGCGCGCCTGCTGGCCAATCTCGAGCGGATCCAGCCGCTCCTCGAACCCTGACCGGAAGCCCTACTGCATGAGTGCAACTTCGCGCATCCTCACCGGCCTGGCGGCCGGCGCCATCTTCGGCCTGCTGCTGGCCTGGCTCGATCCGGCGACGGGCGTGCAGGTGGCGAACATCGTGCAGCCGTTCGGCAAGCTCTGGCTCAACGCATTGCAGATGACGGTGGTGCCGCTGGTGCTGGCGCTGGTGATCGTCGGCGTCAACACCGCCAGCGACGCGGCCGCCTCCGGGCGCGTGGCGCGGCGCGCGATCCTGGTGTTCCTGGCGATCCTGGCCGGTGCCGCGGCGTTCGCCGCGTTGCTGGCCCCTGCGCTGCTGTCGCTGGTCACGCCCGACCCCGACCTGGCCGCCTCCCTGCACCAGGCCGCCGGTGGCGGCGCCGCC
>JALYWW010000041.1 GCA_030852515.1 Pseudomonadota bacterium | reverse complement strand
GCCCAGTACTGTGTCGTGGTTGGCGACCAGGCCGTAATGCGGCGAGAAGGCTTCCTTCAGCGTGTACAGCGGGCTGGTGCCGATGTCGCCGAAGACGACGCCGATGGCGCCGACGACCAGTCCGGCGAGACCGGCCTGCTTGTGGCCCTGTGACGCCTGGGACGCTTTTGCACGGGTGGCCATCGATCGCCTTCAGGACTTCGGCTGGTGCCGGTGCGCCGGCAATGGCGGGGGCGTCAGGAAATGAAAAAGCCAGGCAACCGAATGTCCTGGCCCGGGGCGCCGGTGATAGGTCATCGTTGCCATCGCTTCACGCGGCGCCCCGTCAACGGAGGGCGGACTTTAGCGCCTTTCGGATGATGGTTGCGGCCTCGTCGCCGCTTTCGGTGGCGTCGCGCGCCATGCGCGCGGCCTCCGCGGGCTTGTATCCGAGTTGCTGCAAGGCCACCGTGGCCTCGGACTGGGCGTCGCCGGCGCCGGCATTGCCGGCCAGCGGGCCGCCACCCACGCCGAAGTCCGCGGCGCGATCGCGCAGTTCGACCACCATGCGCTCGGCGGTCTTCTTGCCGATGCCCGGGATGCGCGTGAGCGCGTTCACGTCGCCGGCCTGCAGCAGCCGCGCGAACTCGTCGACGCTGGCGCCCGAGAGCACCGCCAGCGCGATCTTCGCGCCGATGCCGGAGACCTTCTGCACGTCGCGGAACAGCCTGCGCTCGCCCTCGCGCAGGAAGCCGTACAGCGCGACGCTGTCCTCCTTCTGCGCGTAGTGGGTGAACAGCGACACCTCGCGGCCAACCTCGGGCAAGTCGTAGAACGTGCTCATCGGCGCTTCCAGCTCGTAACCGACACCGTGCACGTCGACCACCAGCCATGGCGGCTGCTTGTGCGCCAGGATGCCTTTCAGTCTGCCGATCATGCGCCGCGCCTCCGCAACAGGTCCGTGCTGACGCCGGTACGGCCGGCGGTGGCGCTCATGTGCGCATGGGTCAAGGCCACCGCCAGTGCATCGGCGGCGTCGGCCTGCAGCTTCGCATCGGCCATGTTCAGCAGCAGGCGCACCATGTGCTGCACCTGGGTCTTGTCGGCGGCACCGCGCCCGACCAGCGATTGCTTGATCAATCGCGGCGCGTACTCGCTCACCGGCAACTTGCGCCGCACCACCGTCGCCAGCGCCGCGCCGCGCGCGTGCCCGAGCTTCAGCGCCGAGGTCGCGGACTTGTCCATGAATACCGTCTCGATCGCCACCTGCTGCGGCTGCCATTCGTCCAGCAGCGCTTCCAGGCCTTCGCACAGCAGGCCCAGCCGCGACGGGAAATCCTCGGCGCCGAGCAAGACCAGCGCCTGCGCATGCACGTAGCGGCAGCGCCCGGTCGCATCCACGTCGATCACGCCGATGCCGGTGCGCTGGGAACCCGGGTCGATGCCGAGGATACGGATCACTATGCCCAGGCGTCCGCCGGGAGGTCGGCGTTGGAGTGGACCGCCTGCACGTCGTCCATGTCCTCGAGCCAGCGCAACAGCTTGACTACCTGCTGCGCGGTGTCGCCCTCGACCCGGGTGTCGTTGTCGGCGCGCATGGTGATCTCGGCGATGCCGGGCTCCAGGCCCGCGGCCAGCATCGCCGCCTTGACCTGGTCGAAGGACTCCGGCGCGGTGATCACGTCGATCGCGCCGTCCTCGGGATACACCACGATGTCGTCGGCCCCGGCTTCGATCGCCGCCTCGGTGACCTGGTCTTCATCCGCACCGGCCGGGTACGACAGCACGCCGACCTTGTGGAACATGAAGGCGACCGAGCCCTCGGTGCCGAGGTTGCCGCCGAACTTGCCGAACGCATGGCGCACGTCTGCCACGGTGCGCACCCGGTTGTCGGTGAGGCAGTCGACGATCACCGCAATGCCGCCGGGAGCGTAACCTTCGTAGCGGATCTCCTCGTACTCGACGCCTTCGAGCTCGCCGGTCGCCTTCTTGACCGCGCGCTCGATCACGTCCTTGGACATGTTCGCGGACAGCGCCTTGTCGATCGCAGTACGCAACCGCGGATTGCCGCCGGGGTCGCCGCCGCCCGCCCTGGCGGCCACGGAGATCTCGCGGATGATCTTGGTGAAAATCTTGCCGCGGCGCGCGTCTTCGGCGTTCTTGCGCCCTTCGATGGACGGACCTCTACCCATGGGAACGTGTGTCTGGTGCGGGAAAGGGCGGGATTCTAGCGCGTCCCATCCCCCGGCGCCCCGGCCAGGAAGCGGCCATCGCGCAGGAACGCCGCGGTCTGGTCGGCCGCCTCCCTCGAGAACAGCAGCCCGCTGTGGCTGGCATCGACCAGCACGTGGTCGGCCAGGCCCTCGAGCCGGGTTTCGGCCACGGCCACGGTGCCGTCGTGCTCGCCATCGAAGCCGGCAAACAGCGCGCCGAGGCCATGGCGCACGCGTCCGGCGATGGCGCCGACCTGGGCCCTGCCCTGCCAGCACGGGATTCCGGACTGCAACAGGGCGGCGCTGCGTCCGAACAGGTGCGCGGCGGGCGGCCAGCGCAGCATGCCCGTCGCTGCGCCGCTGCCGGTCAGCGGCGAGCCGATGCAGACCACCCGCCCCACGGGCAATCCTGGCGACTCGCACAACGCCTGCAGCGCGATCAGCCCGCCGAGGCTGTGGGCCACGATATCGACGTCCCCGCCTTCGCCCAGCAGCTCGATCAGCCGTGGCACCGCGCGATCGGGACCATCGGCCACGCTGTGGTAGCTGAAGGTTTGCGTTTCGAAACCCTGCGCGTGCAGCTGCGCGGCCAGCCAGTGCATGGACGCGCCGGGCATCCACAGTCCGTGCAGCAGGACCACCCGGCGGCCGCCGGCGACCTTCATTCCGGATCGCGCCGGTACATGTGCTCGATGTCGCGGTGGCGCCCGACCGGGAATTCGTACTCCGCGACCTTGGCGAAACCGTGGCGCGCATAGAAGCGCTGCGCGCCGAAGTTCTCCGACCAAACGCTGATCCAGATCCGGCGCGGACCTTCGCGTTGCAGCCAGTCGATGGCGTTCGTGAACAGCTTGCCGCCCCAGCCGCCGTTCTGCGCTTCCGGCAGCAGGTACAGGCGCTTGAGTTCGCCGTCGTCCGCGGTCACCTCAGGGTGCGGCAGGCCGCAGGGACCGGCGACCGCGAACCCGATCGCGCGCGCACCGTCCTCGAGCAGCCACAGCCCGTAACGCGGATCCGCCAGCAGCGCCGCATACGACTGGACCGAATGGCTGTCGTCGAGGAAGGCCGCCAGGTCCTCCGGCGCATACAGGTGGCCGAAGGTGACGGTGAAGGTTTCGCGGCCGATCGCCGACAGGACGGCGGCATCGGACGACGACACGGCCCTTCGGATCGACAGCGCGCCGGTCATTCCTTCGTCCGCACCGATACGTGGACCTCGGCCAGCTGCTTGTCCGGGATCGGCGAAGGCGCGCCGGTCATCAGGCACTGCGCAGTCGTGGTCTTGGGGAAGGCGATGACGTCGCGGATCGATTCGGTGCCGGCCATCAGTGCCGCGATGCGATCGATGCCGAAGGCGATGCCGCCGTGCGGCGGCGCGCCGTACTTCAGGGCGTCGAGCAGGAAGCCGAACTTGGCCCGCGCTTCCTCCGCACCGATGCCGAGCAGGTCGAACACCGCGCTCTGCATCGAGGAGCGATGGATGCGGATCGAGCCGCCGCCGATCTCGTTGCCATTGAGGACCATGTCGTAGCCGCGGCTGACCGCCGTCGCGGCGTTGGCGCGCAGGCCGGCCTCGTCGTCGACCGCCGGGGCGGTGAACGGGTGGTGCAGCGCGACGTAGCGCTGCTCTTCCTCGTCCCATTCGAACATCGGGAAGTCGGTGACCCACAGTGGCTTCCAGGCGTCGGCGACCAGGCCGAAATCCTTGCCCGCCTTCAACCGCACCGCGCCCATGAACTCGCTGGCCGTGCGGTATGGACCAGCGCCGAAGAACACGATGTCGCCGTTGCCGGCGCCCACTGCCTGCAGCAGCGCCGCGAACGCAGCTTCGTCGAAGAACTTGGCGATGGGCGAACTGACTTCGCCGGTGTCCGACAGCTTCACGTAGGCCAGGCCCTTGGACCCGTACTTCGCTGCGTGCGCGGCATATTCGTCGACCTGCTTGCGCGACAGCGAAGCGCCGCCCGGAATCCGCAGCGCGGCAACGCGACCGTCCCCGGCATTGGCCCAGTCGGCAAACACCTTGAATTCGCTGGCCTTCACCAGCTCCGCGACGTCGACCAGTTCAAGCGCGATGCGCAGGTCCGGCTTGTCCGAACCGTAACGACGCATGGCTTCGGCGTAGGTCATGCGCGGGAAGGCGCCGAGGTCGACGCCCATCACCTCGGTGAAGACGTCGCGCACCATTTGTTCGGTGGTGTCCTGCACGATCTTCTCGTCGACCCAGGCGAACTCCATGTCCAGCTGGGTGAACTCGAGCTGGCGGTCGGCGCGCAGGGCTTCGTCGCGGAAGCAGCGCGCGATCTGGTAATAGCGGTCGAAGCCGGCCACCATCAGGATCTGCTTGAACAGCTGCGGCGACTGCGGCAGCGCGTAGAACTCGCCGGGGTGCATGCGCGCCGGCACCAGGAAGTCGCGCGCGCCCTCGGGCGTGGCCTTGGTCAGGATCGGGGTCTCGATGTCCTGGAAGCCGCGCGCATCGAGCCAGCGGCGCAGCGCCTGCACCAGCCTGATCCGGGTGCGCATCATCTGCTGCATTTTGGGCGTGCGCAGGTCCAGGTAGCGGTACCTGAGGCGGACATCCTCGCCGGCGTTCTCGTGGGCGTGGAACGGCAGCGGGTCGGCCTTGTTCAACACCTCGATGCCCGTCGCGACCACTTCCACCTGGCCGGTGCGGATCTTCGGGTTGACGCTCTGGCGACGGCGGACGGTGCCGGTGATGCGCAGGCAATCCTCGTAACCCACCTTCGCGGCGGCGGCGACGACGGCCGCATTGCCGGCGGCATCCGACGGCTCGGCCACGACCTGGACGATGCCCTCGTGGTCGCGCAGGTCGATGAAGCACAGGCCGCCCAGGTCGCGGGCAACGTCGGCCCAGCCGCACAGGGTCACAGTCTGCCCGACCAGGGACTCGTCGATCAGGCCGCAGAAATGGGTACGCATGGGGAAATGGGCCGCGGGGAACAGCCCGATATTCTAGCGGCTACGGGTCCGACTTCGGCTTGGGATCTGCCGGCTTGGCCTCGGCCGGCTTCGCCTCCGCCGGCTTGGGATCGGCAGGCTTGGCCGCATCGCCGGCCAGGTTGCGCTTGCCGTCCTTCTTGAAGTCGGTCTCGTACCAGCCGCCGCCGGCCAGGCGGAAGCTGGGCGCGGTGAGCTGGCGCTTGACGGCCGGGGCGCCACAGGACGGGCAGGCATCCGGATCGGGGTCGGACAGCTTCTGCAGGCGGTCGAAGTCGTGCCCGCAGGCATCGCAGGTGAAGGCATAGATGGGCATGGCGCTATTCTGGGGCCTGCGACCGCACAATCAAGCCATCGTCCACACCATCACCCTGGAGCCGCCATGTCCGATCGCCACGCCCCGTCGGTTTTCGCCGCCCTGCTGATCGCCCTTGGCGTGCTCGGCGCCGGCTGGTTCGCCTCGCGCGGCTTGGTCGCGATCAAGACCCAGGATCGCTACGTGACGGTGAAGGGTTCGGCCGAACGCATCGTCGATGCCGACCTGGTGGTATGGCCGCTGCCGCACACGGTCGGCGGCAACGACCTGGCCGGCGTCCAGCGCCAGCTCGATGCCAACACCGCCGCGATCCGCGATTTTTTTCTCCAGGCCGGCTTCAAGGACCACGAGATCGTGGTCTCGCCGCCGCGCCTGGAAGACCGCTGGGCCTGGGCCTATGGCGACAACCGCCCGCCGGAGCGTTATCGCTACGGCAACACCGTCAGCCTGCGCAGCAGCGACGTGCCCAAGGCGCTGGCGTCGCTGCGCCGCAGCGGCGAACTGGTCAGCCGTGGGGTGATGATCGGCGAAGGCAGCATGCCGGAGTTCGACTACACCAAGCTCAATGACATCAAGCCCGCGCTGATCGCAGAGGCCACCGCCAATGCGCGCGAGTCGGCGGCGCAGTTCGCCGAGGATTCCGGTTCGCGCCTGGGCGGCATCCGCAGCGCCAACCAGGGCGTGGTCACCATCAACGATCGCGACCAGGGCAGTCCCCAGGTCAAGAAAGTCCGGGTGGTGACGACGGTGGAGTATTTCCTGAGGGACTGAGGTCCTCGGGGTGCCGCCACGGTTCGCCCGCGTCGAGCGGATCGATGTCGAAGGGCTGGCGGAACACCAGCGACGGCAGCATCGTGTTGAGCGTCGTGTACAGGACCAGCCCGCCGAACAACGCGCCGGGGATCGCGAACCGGCTATGCAGCACTTCGGCGATCACCAGGGTGAACACCAGGGTCGGCGCCAGCGCGACCGACACCCGCATCGCACTCTGGTGGTTCTCCTTGAACAGCACCCGGCGCTGCATCCAGATCACGCCGACCCGCAGCGGCAACACCACCGCGGTGATGACCAGGCCCGTGGCCAGCGCTTCCCAGCTCAGCGCATCGCGCGAGATGCCGGTGCCGGCGTGGAAGAAATAGAACGGGACGAAGAACGTCGCGAACAAGCGCAGCGCATGGATGTTGTCGAACGACGCCAGCTTCGGCATCCGGTCCTGCAGCAGGCGCGCGGTGAGGCCGGCGATGAACGCACCGACCAGGTAGTACACGCCGAGGTTGAAGGTCACGTAGGCGGCGACCATGCCGACCATCACCAGCAGCGAGAACTCCGAGCCCGGTGCATGCGGCATGACCCAGCGCCCCAGCGCAAGGAACACCAGCGGCAGCCCGACCAGCAGCGCAACCATCGCGCCCGAGGCCGCCGCGAACTGCATCGGGTCGCCGGCCTGCAGGGCGACGAACAGGACCGCAAGCGCAAGCAACTCCCCGGCGATCGCCTTGCTGGTGACCCAGAAGCGCTCCTCTTCGTCCAGGCCCAGGCGTTCGAGCGTGTCGAGGATGAAACCGGTCGACGGCGTCAGCAGGGCCAGCGCGAGCAGCGCCGCCGCCTGCCAGCCGAGGTCGAGGTAGCGCCAGGCCAGCCAGCCGACCACCAGCATCGAACCGACCCGGATCGACAGGTGCACCAGCAGCCGGCCGAGGCCGCGACGCAGCGCCTGGATCTCGACCTCGAGTCCGGCGAACAGGAACAGGGATGAAATGCCCAGGGTCGACAGCAGCACCACCACGGGGTCGTGGGTGCGATCGCCCCAAGCCAGCATCGCCCCGATGCCCAGCGCCAGGCAGGTGATCGGCGCCGGGATCTTCAGCCGCTGCAGCGCGCGCGGGATGACCAGCAGGCCGAAGATCAGCAGCAGGTAGACCAGTTCCTGGCTCATGCGCAGGCGTTCATGCGGCGTCGTAGAGCGCGAGCAGCGCCATCTCGGCACGTTCGAGCTTCTCGCGCAGGCCTGCCTGCTGCTTGCCCAGTTCGACGGCGCGCGCGCCGCCATCGGCGTACAGCGCCGGGTCGGCGAGCCGGGCATCGACGTCGGCAAGCTGCGCCTCCAGCGTCGCGACGTCGGCTTCGGCCCTGGCCAGCTTGTGCGGATTGATCTTGGCCGCCGGCTTCGGCGCCGGCGCTGGAGGCGGCGGCGCAGCGACCGGCTTGGCGGCCCTGGCCGCCTTCGACGACTCGCTGCCCGGGCGCGAACGCAACCAAGCGGCATATTCGTCGAGGTCACCGTCGAAGGCTTCGACCTTGCCCTCCGCAACGCGCACGAACTTGTCGCAGACCAGGCCGATGAGATGCCTGTCGTGCGAGACCATCACGATAGCGCCGTCGAAGTCGCTCAGCGCTTCGGCCAGCGCTTCGCGCATGTCCAAGTCGAGGTGGTTGGTCGGTTCATCGAGCAGCAGCACGTTGGGCTGCCGCCAGGCGATCAACGCCAGTGCCAGTCGCGCCTTTTCGCCGCCGGAGAACGAGTCGATCGACTCGAACGCGCGATCGCCGGCAAAGTTCCACTTGCCGAGGAAGTCGCGAAACGCCTGATTGCTGCCGTCGGGCGCAAGCTCGCGCAAGTGTTCCATCGGCGAATGCCCGGCCAGCAGCGACTCCACCGTGTGCTGGGCGAAATAGCCGATGCGCATGTCCGGATGCGCGATGCGTTCGCCGCTCAGCGGCGGCAGTTCGCCGACCAGGGTCTTGACCAGGGTCGACTTGCCCGCGCCATTGGGTCCGAGCAGGCCGATGCGGTCGCCGGCTTCCAGCCCGAATTCGACGTCGTGGAGGATGATCGCGGCTTCCGCCGCTCCCACAGGGGGATAACCGCAATCGGTGTGGTCCAGGCGCACCAGGCTGTTCGGCATCCTTGCCGGTTGCGGGAACTCGATCCGGAACGAACGCTCGGCGCGCACCGCCTCGGTGCCGGCGAGCTTGGCCAGGCGCTTCATCCGCGACTGCGCCTGCTTGGCCTTGCTGGCCTTGGCCTTGAACCGGTCGATGAACGACTGCAGGTGCGCGCGCTCGACCTGCTCCTTGTCGTGCGCGATCTGCTGCTGGCGCAGCTGCTCGGCGCGCTGGCGCTCGAAAGCAGTGTAGTCGCCGGCATAGAGCTTCGCCCTGCCCTCGTGCAGGTGCAGGGTGTGGGTGGCGACGTTGTCGAGGAATTCGCGGTCGTGCGAGATCACCAGCAGCGTGCCCGGATACTTCAGCAGCCACTGTTCCAGCCACAGCACCGCGTCCAGGTCGAGGTGGTTGGTCGGCTCGTCGAGCAGCAGCAGGTCGCTGGGCGTCATCAGCGCGCGCGCGACGTTCAGCCGCACCCGCCAGCCGCCGGAGAAGTCCGACACCGGCTTGCCGTGGGTTTCGGCCGGGAAGCCGAGGCCGTGCAGCAGCTTGCCGGCGCGCGCACTGGCGTCGTAACCGCCGAGCTCCTCGAGCCGGTGGTGCGCTTCGGCGACCGCCTCCCAGTCTTCGCTGGCGAAGGCGTTGGCCTCTGCCTGGATCGCCTCGTGCACGGCCTTGTCGCCGGAGAGCACGAAATCCAGGGCGCTGTCGGGCAGCGACGGGGTCTCCTGGGCCACCCAGGCGATGCGCGCCTTGCCGGGCAGGTCCAGGTCGCCCTTGTCGGGTTCGATCTCGCCCATCAGCGCCGCGAACAGGGAGGACTTGCCGGTGCCGTTGCGCCCGACCACGCCCACCCGCCATCCGGCATGCAGGGCCAGGTCGACTTCGGACAGGAGCAGGCGTTCGCCGCGCCGGAGGGCGAAATTGCGGAAGGAAATCATGCCGACATTGTAGACTCGAGCCACCCCACGATACGGATGGCCGATGCCCCATCACACCTCGCTGATCGCCATGCTGGTCTATGGCTTCGTGCTCGCCTTCATCCTGGGCGCACTGGCCAATCGGCTGCGGCTGTCGCCGTTGGTGGGGTACCTGCTGGCGGGCGTGGTGGCCGGGCCGTTCACCCCCGGTTTCGTCGGCGATCCCGAACTCGCCCCACAGCTGGCCGAGATCGGCGTGATCCTGCTGATGTTCGGCGTCGGCCTGCATTTTTCCCTGCGCGACCTGATGTCGGTGCGCAACATCGCCATTCCCGGCGCCGTCGCGCAGATCACCGTCGCTACCCTGCTCGGCTGGGGCATGGCCGAATTGATGGGCTGGTCGCACATCGCCGGCCTGGTGTTCGGCTTCTCGCTGGCGACCGCGAGCACCGTGGTGCTGCTACGGGCGATGGAAGAGCGGCGCCTGCTCGAATCCCGGCGCGGCAAGATCGCGGTCGGCTGGCTGATCGTCGAGGACCTGGCGTGCGTCATCGCGCTGGTCATGATCCCGGCGCTGGCCGGGGCGCTCCAGGGCGGCGACGGCGAAGTCGGTGGCGGAGAGATCCTCAAGGCGCTGGCGCTGACCTTCGGCAAGGTCGCGGCTTTCGTCGCCTTCATGCTCATCGTCGGGCGCAAGGCGATTCCCTGGATCCTGGAACGCGTGGCCGGCACGGGGTCGCGCGAATTGTTCACCCTGGCGGTGCTGGCGATCGCGATGGGCGTGGCGTTCGGATCGGCGGCGATGTTCGGGGTGTCGTTCGCGCTGGGTGCGTTCTTCGCCGGCATGCTGCTCAACGAATCGGAGTTCAGCCACCAGGCGGCGCAGGATTCGCTGCCGATGCGCGATGCGTTCGCGGTCCTGTTCTTCGTGTCGGTCGGCATGCTGTTCGACCCGCGCATCGTGTTCGACCAGCCGCTGATGGTGCTGGCCACGACCCTGATCATCGTCGTCGGCAAGTCGGCTGCGGCATTCCTGATCGTGCGCGCGTTCGGCCATCCGACCTCGACCGCGCTGACCATTTCCACCAGCCTGGCGCAGATCGGCGAGTTCGCCTTCATCATCGCCGGGCTCGGCCTGAGCCTGGGGATCCTGCCCAAGGACGGCCACGACCTGGTGCTGGCCGGCGCGCTGATCTCGATCATGCTCAACCCGATCCTGTTCATTGCACTGGATCGCTGGCAGGCGCGCGAGCAGGTCCGCGAAGACGCCATTGCGGCCGCCAATGCCGAGCCGGAACCCGAGGTCGTTCCGGTCGACATCGCCGACCACGCGATCGTGATCGGCTACGGCCGCGTCGGCGGACAACTTGCGCACCTGCTGCACGAGCGCGGCGTTCCGGTCGTGGTGATCGAAGACGACATCGACCTGGTCGAACAGGCGCGCGCGTACGGCCTGGCGGCGGTCCGCGGCAATGCCGCCAACCGGCGGGTGATGCTGGAAGCCGCGCCCGAACGCGCCAAGCTCGCGGTCTTCGCGATTCCGCAGGCCCTCGAGGCCGGCGAAACCATCGAGCGGCTGAAGGCGCTCAACCCGGCGATCACCGTGCTCGCGCGCGCGCACAGCGAAGGCCAGGTGCGGCACCTGCTCGAACATGGAGCGGATGCCGCGGTCCTGGCCGAGCGCGAGCTGGCCTACTCGCTTGCCGAGATGGTCATGGCGACGCCGCCGTACCGGCCGGCGCGCACGACCTGACGATCAATCGGCCTGCAGCGCGCGCGCCTTTTCCAGGTGCGCGGCGACATGGTCGCGGCTCATGGAAAGATGCTGGCGCACGGCTTCGTCCTGCGCGGCAGGGATCAGCCGGGTTTCGAGCATGTTGAGGGCATCTTCATGCCCGGCCACCATGGCGTCGATGTAGGCGTCCTCGTACGCGTCGCCATCCAGCGCGCCCAGCCGTTCGAGTTCGGCCTGGCCCTTGGACTTCTGCTCTGCGACCGCAGCCGATTCCGCGGCGTCGGCCACCATCAGCGCCCGGGTCGCCTCGAGGTTCTTCGAATGCTCGGTGTCCATCAGCTCGGCGAACTCGAGCTCGGCGCCGTCGACATTCTTCGATCGTGCCTGTTCGGCCGCGGCGATCTCGTGTTCATCGACGGCCGCGAGCAGCGCGAGCGCCTCCTGCTGGCCGGCGTCCATGCCTGCCATGCCCGTGCCGTCGTCGGGAACGGTGCCAACCGGCGGGACACCATCGGGGGGCGTGGCGGTCGCGGGCGGCGGCGTCATCGCGTCCTCCGCAGCATTGGTCGGTGCGCCGTCCCGGTTGCAGCCCGCCAGGGCCACGACCAGCAACGCGCCCAGGTAAACGGTTCCTGTCTTCATGGGGCGTCTCCTTTCGTGGAGGGCGAACGCTAGCCCCGAAGCCATGATGCCGGCGTGACCGGTCAGCGGAAGACCAGGCGTCCGCCTTCGGCATCGACATGGATCGTGTCGCCGTTGCCGAATTCGCCCGCGAGGATCTTCTGCGCGAGCGGGTTCTCCAGCTGCGCCTGGATCGCACGCTTGAGCGGACGCGCGCCGTAGACCGGATCGAAGCCGGCGTTGCCGAGCAGGTCGTAGGCCTTGTCGCCGAGTTCGATCGCTATTCCGCGCTCGGCCAGGCGCCTTTCGAGCCCGCGCAGCTGGATCCTGGCGATCTCGCGGATCTGCGCCTTGTCGAGCGGGTGGAACACCACGATGTCGTCGAGACGATTGATGAACTCCGGACGGAAGTGCGCCTGGACCACGCCCATCACCGCAGCCTTCATCTGCGTGTAGGCCTCGGGCGAATCGTCGCCGGCACCGCCGCCATCGAACATGTCCTGGATCTGGTGCGATCCGAGATTGCTGGTCATCACGATCACGGTGTTGCGGAAGTCGACCGTGCGCCCCTGGCCGTCGGTGAGGCGTCCGTCGTCGAGGACCTGCAGCAGGATGTTGAACACGTCCGGGTGCGCCTTCTCGACTTCGTCGAGCAGGATCACGCTGTACGGGCGTCTACGCACGGCTTCGGTCAGGTAACCGCCTTCCTCGTAGCCGACATAGCCGGGTGGCGCGCCGATCAGGCGCGCGACCGAGTGCTTCTCCATGAACTCGCTCATGTCGATGCGCACCATCGCGTCGCTACTGTCGAACAGGAATTCCGCCAGCGCCTTGGTCAGTTCGGTCTTGCCCACGCCGGTCGGGCCGAGGAACAGGAACGAGCCCGACGGCCGGTTCGGATCGGACAAACCGGCGCGCGAGCGCCGCACCGCATCGGACACGACCTTGATCGCCTCGTCCTGGCCGACCACGCGCGCGTGCAGCTGGTCTTCCATCTGCAGCAGCTTCTCGCGCTCGCCTTCCAGCATCTTCGACACCGGAATGCCGGTCCAGCGCGCGACCACCTGCGCGATCTCCTCCGCGGTGACCTTGTCCTGCAGCAGGGTGAAGCCCTTGCTCTCGGCTTCCTGCGCGGCGGCGAGCTGCTTCTCCAGTTCCGGGATGCGGCCGTACTGGATCTCGCTCATGCGCGCGTAGTCCTGGCGACGCTGCGCGGCCTCCAGTTCCAGCCGCGCCTGCTCCAGTTGTTCCTTCACTTTCGTTGCGCCCTGCAGCGTGGCCTTCTCGGCCTTCCACACTTCCTCCAGGTCATTGAACTCGCGCGCGAGCACCGCGATCTGGTCCTCCAGGTCGGCCAGGCGTTTCTTCGACTCGGCGTCCTTCTCCTTCTTCAGCGCCTCGCGCTGGATCTTGAGCTGGATCAGGCGCCGCTCCTTGCGGTCCATCTCCTCGGGCTTGGAGTCGATCTCCATGCGGATGCGCGAGGCCGCCTCGTCCATCAGGTCGATGGCCTTGTCTGGCAGCTGGCGGTCGGCGATGTAGCGGTTGGACAGGGTGGCCGCGGCGACGATCGCCGGATCGGTGATCTCCACGCCGTGGTGTACGGCGTAGCGTTCCTTCAGGCCGCGCAGGATCGCGATCGTGTCCTCGACGCTGGGTTCGCCCACGAACACCTTCTGGAAGCGCCGCTCCAGCGCCGCGTCCTTCTCCACGTACTTGCGGTACTCGTCGAGCGTGGTCGCGCCGATGCAGTGCAGCTCGCCGCGAGCAAGCGCGGGCTTGAGCATGTTGCCCGCGTCCATCGCGCCTTCTGCCTTGCCGGCACCGACCATGGTGTGCAGTTCGTCGATGAACAGGATGATCTGGCCCTCGTTCTTGGCCAGGTCGTTGAGCACGGCCTTGAGCCGCTCCTCGAACTCGCCGCGGAACTTGGCGCCGGCGATCAGCGCGCCCATGTCCAGCGACAGCACGCGCTTGCCCTTGAGCCCCTCGGGCACCTCGTTGTTGATGATGCGCTGGGCCAGGCCTTCCACGATCGCGGTCTTGCCCACGCCCGGCTCGCCGATCAGCACCGGGTTGTTCTTGGTCCGGCGCTGCAGCACCTGGATCGTGCGGCGGATTTCCTCGTCGCGGCCGACCACCGGGTCGAGCTTGCCCGACTCGGCGCGCGCGGTCAGGTCGATGGTGTACTTCTCCAGCGCCTGGCGCGCCTCTTCGGCGTTCTCGTCCTGCACTTTCTCTCCGCCGCGCATGGCGTCGATCGCCGCTTCGAGCTTCGGCCTGGTCGCGCCCGCGGCCTTGAGCGCGCGCCCGGCCTCGCCGCCGTCGTCGATCGCGGCCAGCAGGAACAGCTCGCTGGCGATGAAGGCATCGCCGCGCTGCTGCGCCAGCTTGTCGGTGACGTTGAACAGGCGGCCGAGGTCGTTGCCGACCGAAAGATTGCCTTCCTGGCCGGAGACTTTCGGCAGTTTGTCCAGCGCTTCGCCGAGGCGTTCGCGCAGCAGCGGCACGTTGATGCCGGCCTGGGCCAGCAGCGGCCGGGTGCCGCCGCCCTGCTGGTCGAGCAGCGCCACCAGCAGGTGCGCGGGCTCGATCAGGTTGTGGTCGCGGCCCACCGCCAACGACTGCGCGTCGGCCAGCGCCTGCTGGAATCGTGATGTGAGCTTGTCCATTCGCATGAGGCGGATATGAGGACCCCGGCAGCCATTTCAAGCATGTGAACCTTTCGATAACGCGGCATTCGCCACAATGGCCCGATGGCACGCCGCGAACCGAAACGAGCGCGACCACCCGTACCCGCCGACGACTGGGCGCTGTTCCTCGATGTCGATGGTTGCCTGCTGGACATCGCGGCGCACCCGGCCGAGGT
Source organism: Pseudomonadota bacterium (assembly GCA_030852515.1). Taxonomy (GTDB): domain Bacteria; phylum Pseudomonadota; class Gammaproteobacteria; order Xanthomonadales; family Xanthomonadaceae; genus Cognatiluteimonas. The sequence continues at coordinate 4,497 of JALYWW010000041.1, read as the reverse complement.
CACCGTGCCCGGGCGGTTGCGCGATGTCCTGCAGGGGCTGGCGCAACGCCTGGACGGCGCACTCGCGCTGGTCAGCGGCCGGCCGCTGGCCGGAATCGATGCGCTGTTCGCGCCGCTGCAACTGCATGGTGCCGGCCTGCACGGCCTCGAGTGGCGTTCGGCGACGATTTCGCAGGCGGCGCCCGCTTCGCCGCCGGCGCTGGCCGCGATCCATGCCGAAGCCGAGGCGATCGCAGCGGGCTATCCCGGTGCGGTGGTCGAGGACAAGGGGCCGGCGCTGGGCCTGCACTGGCGAGCCGCGCCGGCGGCGATGGAAGCCCTGCGCGGTTTCGCCGAGGCGGCGCTGCCGCGGTTGCCGGGTTTCCGCCTCCAACACGGGCACAGCGTTGTGGAGTTGCGGCCGGCCGCCGGCGACAAGGGCATGGCCATCGCCGCCTTGCTGCAGGAGCCGCCGTTCCGCGGCCGCGTGCCGGTCTTCGCCGGCGACGACATCACGGACGAAAGCGGGTTCGCGGTGGTCAACGCGCATGGCGGCATCAGCATCCTGGTCGGCGGGCGCGAACCCAGCGCCGCGCATTTCGGTCTTCCCAGCCCCGCGGCGGTGCGGCGCTGGCTTGGTGAAGGGAGCGACGCATGAGCAACCTCGACCTGGGCATGATCGGCAACGGCAGCTTCGGCGCCCTGCTCGACGTGCGCGGACGCGTGGTCTGGGGCTGCCTGCCCGCGTTCGACGGCGATCCGGCGTTCTGCGCGTTGCTGCAACCGAAGATCGACGGCGGCGACTGGTCGGTGGAGGTGCAGGACTTCAGCCATTCCGAGCAGCACTACCTTGAGAACACCGCGATCCTGCGCACGCTGCTGCACGACAAGCATGGCGGCACCGTGGAGCAGATCGACTTCGCGCCGCGCTGGCGCCAGCACGGGCGCTTCTACCGCCCGGTGATGCTGATGCGCCGGATCCGCCCGTTGACCGGCAGCCCGCGGGTATGCATCCGCCTGCGTCCGCTCGCCGACTGGGGCGCGCGCGTGCCGGAGCACACCTGGGGCAGCAACCACCTGCGGTACCTGCTGCCCGACATCACCCTGCGCCTGACCACCAATGCGCCGCTGCGCCTGCTGCGCGACGAACTGCCGTTCGTGCTCGACCGCGAGTTGTGCTTCGTGCTCGGGCCGGACGAGACCCTGACCCAGCCGGTGGCCACGTTCGTCGACGACGCCCAGCGCAAGACCTCCGAATACTGGTTCGAATGGGTGCGCTACCTGTCGTTGCCGCTGGAGTGGCAGGACGCGGTGATCCGCAGCGCGATCACCCTGAAGCTGAGCCAGTACGAGGACACCGGCGGAATAGTGGCCGCGCTGACCACCTCGATCCCGGAAGCGCCGCACACCGCGCGCAACTGGGACTATCGCTATTGCTGGCTGCGTGACGCGGCACTGGTGGTACGCGCGCTCAACCGGCTCGGCGCGACCCGCAGCATGGAAGGCTACATCCGCTACATCTTCAACCTGGCCGCCGGCGAGCAGCCGCACCTGCAACCGGTGTACGGTATCGATTTCCAGACCGAGCTGACCGAGGAGGAAGTGCCCAGCCTGGCCGGCTATCGCGGCATGGGCCCGGTGCGCCGCGGCAACCTGGCATGGGTGCAGAAGCAGCATGACGTGTACGGCAGCGTGGTCCTGGCCTCGGCGCAGCTGTTCTTCGACCAGCGCCTGCGCCAGCGCGGCGACCTGGCCATGTTCGAGCGCCTGCAACCGCTGGGCGACCAGGCCTTCGCCCTGCACGACGAGCCCGATGCCGGCCTGTGGGAATTCCGTGGCCACACCCATGTGCACACCTATTCGGCGGTGATGTGCTGGGCAGCCTGCGACCGGCTCGCGAAGATCGCCGACCGGCTCGGCCTCGACGATCGCACGACGCACTGGCGCAAGCGCGCCGACACCATCCGCGAACGGGTGCTGGCCGAATCCTGGAACGAGGAACGCGGCTGCTTCGCCGACGCCTATGGCGGCGAACGCCTGGATGCGTCGCTGCTGCTGCTCGCCGACCTCGGCTTCATCGAGGCCCGCGACCCGCGCTTCGTCGCCACCGTCGAGGCGATCGGACGCGACCTCAAGCGCGGCAACGGGTTGTTCCGCTACATCGCGCCCGACGACTTCGGCACGCCGGAAACCAGCTTCACCATCTGCACGTTCTGGTACATCGATGCGCTTGCCGCGATCGGCCGCAAGGACGAAGCGCGGGAAATGTTCGACGCGGTGCTGGCGCGGCGCAACCATCTCGGGCTGCTGTCCGAGGACCTGACGTTCGACAGCGGCGAGCTGTGGGGCAATTTCCCGCAGACCTACTCGCACGTCGGCCTGATCATCGCGGCGATGGCGTTGAGCCGGCCGTGGCAGGACGCGGTCTGAGGTCGCCGTGGGACGCCTGGTCATCGTCTCCAACCGCGTCGCGCTGCCGGGAGAATCGCGCGCCGGCGGCCTCGCCGTCGCCCTGCAGGCGGCGCTCGAGGACCATGGCGGGCTCTGGTTCGGCTGGAGCGGCAAGATCGACCCGCAGCGTTCCGGGCGCATGCGCCGGCAGAAGTCCGGCGACATCAGCTACGCCACCGTCGACCTGTCGCGACGCGACCATGCCGACTACTACAATGGCTTCGCAAATCGGTCGTTGTGGCCCCTGCTGCACTTCCGCATGGACCTGGTGGACTACAGCCGCGAGACCTATGCCGCGTATCGCCGGGTCAACGCCCTGTTCGCGCAGAAGCTGGCGCCGATGCTGCGCGACGACGACCTGGTGTGGGTGCACGACTACCACCTGATCCCCCTGGCATCGGTGCTGCGCGAACACGGCGTGCGCGCGAAGCTGGGCTTCTTCCTGCACGTGCCGATGCCCTCGTCCGACCTGCTGGCCGCGTTGCCGCAGCACGAACGTTTGTTCGAAGGCCTTTCGGCCTACGACCTGGTCGGCTTCCAGACCGATCGCGACCTCGAGCGCTTCCAGGACTACGTGCGACTTTTCGGGCGCGGCACCGTGGTCGCGCCCGGCCTGCTGGAAACCGCGGGCGGGCGCCGGATCCGCGCCGGGGCCTTCCCGATCAGCATCGACACCCCGGCGATCGCGCGCCAGGCCGAGGCCGCCGTCGACAAGCCGAGCGTCAGGCGCCTGCGCGAAAGCCTGTCCGGGCGCGCGCTGGCGATCGGCGTCGACCGCCTCGACTATTCCAAGGGCATCCCCGAGCGCTTTCGCGCCTTCGAGCGTTACCTCGATCGCCACCCGCAGCAACTGGGCAAGCTGACCTTCCTGCAGATCGCACCGGTGTCGCGCGGCGACGTCGCCGAGTACCGCAGCTTGCGCCGCGAGCTCGAGCAGCTCTCCGGGCACATCAACGGCGCGCACGCGGAACCCGACTGGACGCCGATGCGCTACGTCAACAGCAACTACGCCCACCCCACCCTCACCGGCTTCTATCGCATGGCCCGGGTCGGACTGGTCACCCCGCTGCGCGACGGCATGAACCTGGTGGCGAAGGAATACGTGGCCTCGCAGGACCCGGACAATCCCGGCGTGCTGGTGCTGTCGACATTCGCCGGCGCAGCGCGCGAGCTGGACAGTGCGCTGCTGGTGAATCCCTATGACCTGGACGGCGTCGCCGATGCGATCGCCACGGCCATCCGCATGCGCCCCGGCGAACGCCGCGAGCGCTGGCAATCGATGATGGGCACGCTGCGCAGCCACGACATCACCGCGTGGCGCAGGGCTTACCTGTCCGCGCTGGCCGCCGCCTGACGCCACGCCAATGTCGCCATGCGACCGGTCCGCTGGTCGCGCCGATGCGAATAGAACCGTGCCGGATCGGAGATCGTGCACAGTCCGCCGCCATGGATCGCGTCCGCGCGCAGTCCCGCCGCGAGCAGGCGCTGGCGCGCGAGCGCATACAGGTCGACGCGCCAATGGCCGGGGCGAGTGGCAACGAAGGCGCTCGCCGCACTTCCGTCTTCGGCGAGGAAGGCGTCATGCACTTCGACGCCGATCTCGTAGGCGCCAGGACCGGCCGCCGGGCCCAGCCACGCCAGGATGTCACCAGGCGCCGCGTGCATCGCCGCGACGGTCGCTTCCAGCACGCCTGCGCACAGTCCGCGCCAGCCGGCATGGGCCGCGCCGATCTCGCTGCCATCGCGCGCGGCGAACACGACCGGCAGGCAATCCGCGGTCAGGATCGCGAGCACCCTGCCGGCCGTACGCGTGATCGCCGCGTCCGCTTCCGCCTCGTCCGCCGCGTCGGGCTCCACGACCACCGTCGTGCCATGCACCTGGCGCAGCCACGCCGGCGGCGAGGGCAGCGTCAGGCCCTGCTGCAACAACCCGCGGTTGCGCGCGACCACGGCAACATCGTCGCCATTGCGCAATCCCATGTCGAAGCGGTCGAACGGCGGTGCCGATCCGCCCGCCGGCCCACGCAGGGTCACCAGCGCATGCACGCCGGGCGGGGCGGGCCACTC
>JALYWW010000114.1 GCA_030852515.1 Pseudomonadota bacterium | reverse complement strand
CCTTCGCCCTGCCCCAGCATGCGCGCGCAGCGCACCGCCAGCGCGAACAACGGCGCCGACAGCGTCAGAACGCGGGGCGGTGGCGCCATGGTGGCCAGCGTGCGCTCGACCATCGCGCGCCATGGCAGGGCTTCGCCGCCGGGCAGGTCGTAGTCGTTGCCGCAAGCCGCGGGCGCATCGCAAGCGGCGATCGCCGCAACCGCGAGGTCATCCACATGCACCGGCTGGCGCATGCCGTCGGCACCACGCGGTACCGGCAACCAGCCAAGGCGCCGGGCCGCCGCCGCCAGGCGCGAGATGCTTCGGTCGCGACCTGCGCCGTAAACCAGGGTCGGGCGCAACACGGTGGCAGCGCCCCGCGCATCGGCCGCCGCATGCAGCTTCAGCTCTGCGTCGCGCAACCGTTGCGCCAATCCGCGCTCGCCGGCTTCCACCGAGTCGGCCTTGGTCGCCGCGCTGGTCGAACCGAACGCGATGACCCGGGGCGATGCCATTGCCATCGTGCTTGCATACCAGTCCGCGAACACGTCCAGCGGCCCGCAACTGAAGATAGCGTCGACGGCCCTGGGCAGGCCTTCGCAATGCGCCAGGTCGCCGCGCAACCAGCGCAACCCGGGCGCGTCGACTTGCGTATCGCGCGAGACGGCAACGACCTGCCATCCCGCATCGAGCAGGCGGCGCACCAGGGCGTCACCGATCTGGCCACTGGCACCGAAGACCAGCGCCTGGCGCATCAGTCGTGTCGTGCCGGCGGCAGCACCGCTCGCAACCAGACCGTTCCGGCCAGCGCCGCGATCACCGACGCCGCGAGCACGCCCAGCACGGCCTCCTCGTAGAGCACGTCAGTGTAGGCAAGCGAAGCGATGAACAGGCTCATGGTGAAGCCGATGCCGCACAGCAAGCCAAGGCCGATCATGGCGCGAAGGTCCATCCCGGCCGGGAAGCGCGCCCAGCCCAGCGTCCGCAACACCATCGCCGCGCCCACGATTCCGATCGGCTTGCCGAACACCAAGCCCAGGACGATACCCAGCGGCAGCGCCGCCAGCGCATCCTGGAGCTCCAGGTCGCCAAGCGCCAGGCCTGCATTGACGAAGGCGAACAGCGGCAGGATCGCGTACGCGACCCAGGGATGCAGCGCGTGCTCCAGGTACTCCAGCGGCGAATGTTCCACCTCGTCCGGAATCGCATTGCGCCGGTCCACGTGCGGGATCATCAGTCCGGTGGCGACGCCGGCGAGGGTGGCGTGGACACCGGATTTCAGGGTGAAGACCCACAAGGCGACGCCGAGCAGCATGTAAGGAGTCAATGCGGTGACGCCGCGCCGGTTGAGCACGAACATGGCCGCGAGCACTGCGCCTGCCCACCCCAGCGCCGCGGGCGACAGTCCGTGCGAATAGAACACGGCGATGATCACGATCGCGATCAGGTCGTCGACGACCGCAATCGTCGACAACAGCAACTTCATGCCGTGCGGCGCGCGCGACCCCAGCAACGCCAGGACGCCGAGCGCGAAGGCGATGTCCGTCGCGGTCGGCACTGCCCAACCGCGCATCGCCGCGCCATCGCCACGATTCAAGGCGGTGAACAGCAGCGCGGGCACCAGGACGCCGGCGCAGGCGCAGACCAGCGGCAGGACCAGGCGATCGCGGCCCGCGAGTTGTCCGGTCAAGGATTCGCGCTTGATCTCGAGCGATACCAGCAGGAAGAACACGGCCATCAGGCCATCGTTGATCCACAGCAGCAGCGGCTTGGCGATCTGCAGGTCGCCGAAGACGACCGCCACCGGCATCTCGCGGAAGCCGTCGTAGAATTCCTCCAGCGGAGAATTGGCGAACAGCAGGGCGAGCAGGGCCGCGCCGATCAGCAGGATGCCCGCGGCAGCTTCCAGCCGCAGGAAATCGGTGAGCGCGCGGAAGGTCCGGGCGGTGAGGGGCATCGGCGTCATCACCCCAGTCTAGCAACAGCCCTGCCGCTACGAGCAGCCCTCGATGTAGTCGACCTGCGGCTCGACCCCGGCATGCCATTCGCCGACCTTGCCGGTGGCGTCGGTCTCGAACACCAGCTTGCCGTCGCCGCCATCCGCGGCCGCGACCTTCAGGTACTGGCCGCCGTCCACGTACTTGTGCGGCGTTTCCTCGACGCGTCCGGCATAGAGTGTACGGATCTGCTCCGTATCCATGCCGCGCCGCCCGCCGCCGGGCGCGACTTCCCTGTCGTTGCCGACGTCGTAACGCACGAACTTGCCGCCATCGAACATGAAGGCGAAGTACGACGGCGCCTTCTCCCACACCGGACTGAGGTAATGGCAGCCATCGCCCGCGTCGCCTTTGAGGTCGCCACCCCAGGCGGCGCGCGCCTCCGCCTCGCTCATGCCGAAGCGCATGTCGCCATAGCCGTCGAAGCGTGCAAGGCCGGCTTCCGGTTCCGGCGCGGGTTCGACCGGCGCGGGTTCGACAGGAGCGGGTTCGACAGGAGCGGGCGCAGTTGCCGGCGGCGTGGCTACCGCAGGCTGGTCCGCGGGACCCGTGTTGTTGCAGGCCGCCAGGGCCAGTACCAGCAACGAAGGCAGGACGGGAAAGTCGCGCATGTCGAATCCTTGCGATGTGCCAGCGCGCAGACTGCGGCGAGCCCTGTGAATTCGGCGTCGTAACGCGATTGTAATCACATCTAAACGCACACCGTCTAGCGTGGAGCACGAAACGACGCGGAGACCAGGCAATGCAGTACGACAAGACCGACAAGGGGCGCGAGGCCGTGGCCGCGGGGCCCGCCGCCGGACTTGGCTTGCAGGACCGTCGCATCCTGATCCTCGTCGACGGCAAGCGCAGCATGCAGCAGCTGGTGGCGATGCTCGGCAATGACATCGTGCCGCGGGTCGAACGCCTGCTGCGCGATGGTTACATCGCCCCCGACGCTGCCACCGTGCCGGCACGCGCGCTCGCACCGGCGCAAACACCTGCAACCGGCACGCGTCGTTCGCTGGCGGCGTCCAAGATGTACATGCTCGACATGCTGCAGCTGCAACGCACCCCCGAGGCCGCGGAGCTGCGCGCCTCGATCCAGTGCGCGTCCGCGCCCGATGCACTGGTCGACGCGCTCATCGCCGCCATGCAGTCGATCGTGTCGGTCAGCACGCCGAGCTATGGCGAACGCGTCGCCAGGCGCCTCGCCGAAACCCTGCCGCTGGAAGCCGTGCCGCGCCTGGAAGCCCGTGCCGCAGGGCGCAACGGCGCACATCCAGCGCTATCGATCGTCGCCTGAGTCGAAGTGCTTGCGCAATCCGGACCAGCATGCCTGGTAGTCGCGCTGGCGATGCGCTGCATCGAGCGCCTGTCGCGTCGGCCGGATCACTGCACGGGTCTCGAACATGAAGGCCATCGTGTCGGCGATGACGTCCGGCCTGGAGAGGTCGGCGCCGCTGGCCCTCTCGAACGTCGCCGCGTCCGGCCCGTGCCCGGTCATGCAGTTGTGCAGCGAGGCGCCGCCCGGCGCGAAGCCCTCGGCCTTGGCATCGTAGGCGCCGTGCACCAGGCCCATGAATTCGCTGGCGATGTTGCGATGGAACCACGGCGGCCGGAACGTGTCCTGCGCCACCAGCCAGCGGGGCGGGAAGATCACGAAATCCATGTTGCCGACCCCGGGCGTATCCGAAGGCGAGTTCAGCACCAGGAAGATCGACGGATCCGGATGGTCGAAACTGATCGAGCCGATGGCGTTGAAGCGGCGCAGGTCGTACTTGCACGGCGTGTAGTTGCCGTGCCAGGCAACTACGTCCAGCGGCGAATGGCCGATGTCCGCACGCCACAGATGGCCCTGGAACTTGGCGACCAGCTCGAACTCGCCTTCCTGGTCCTCGTATGCCGCCACCGGCGCGAGGAAATCGCGCGCGTTGGCCAGGCCATTGCTGCCGATCGGGCCCAGGTCGGGCAGGCGCAGGTGCGCGCCGAAGTTCTCGCAGACGTAACCGCGCGCGGCGCCATCAGGCAGCGAGACCGCAAAGCGCACACCGCGCGGAATGATCGCGATCTCCTGCGGCTCGACCTCGAGCACGCCCAGTTCGGTGGCGATGCGCAAACGCCCCTGCTGCGGCACGATCAGGAGCTCGCCATCGGCATCGTAGAAGTAGCGGCCCTGCATGTCGCGGTTGGCCGCGTACAGGTGGATGCCGACGCCATGCAGGGCCGCCGGCGAGCCGTTGCCGGCCATGGTGAACAGCCCCTCGACAAAGTCGACCGAAGCGTCCGCGGCGGGCATCGGCAGCGGGTTCCAGCGCAGCTGGTCGGGCGTCACCGGCCCGTTGCCGAAGTCGTTATGGAAGCGGTCCTGCGCGAACGGCGTGAACTGCCCATGCATCGCCGCCGGCCGGATCCGGTACAGCCAGCTGCGCCGGTTCTCGCTGCGCGGCGCGGTGAACGCCGTCCCGCTCAGCTGTTCCGCGTACAGCCCGCGCGCCACCCGCTGCGGCGAGTTCCGCCCCACCGGCAGCGTCCCGGGCAACGCCTCGGACTCGAACGAATTCCCGAACCCCGACATGTATTCCATGCTCACTCCGGAAGCGCATTGGCCACAGATTTCACAGATGACACAGATTAAAAAGCCGGGCTTCCCGCTGTTTGCTCTGGCTCTTCCATCTGTGTCATCTGTGAAATCTGTGGCTAAAAATCCTAGCTCTTACAGGACGCCGCGCTTGATCTGGTCGCGTTCGATGGATTCGAACAGGGCCTGGAAGTTGCCTTCGCCGAAGCCTTCGTTGCCCTTGCGCTGGATGATCTCGAAGAAGATCGGGCCGAAGGCGTTCTGGGTGAAGATCTGCAGCAGCTTGCGCTGCTTGGTTTCCAGGTCGGCGTCGATCAGGATCGCATTGCGGCGCAGGCGCTCGACGTCCTCGCCATGGTCCGGCACGCGCTGGTCGATCACGTCGAAGTAGGCGTCCGGGGTGTCGAGGAAGGCCACGCCGGCCGCGCGCATCTTCTCCACCGAGTCGTAGATGTCGTCGGTGAACAGCGCAATGTGCTGGATGCCCTCGCCCTGGTACGCCCGCAGGTACTCGTTGATCTGCGACTTCTCGTCGCTGGACTCGTTGAGCGGGATGCGCACGATGCCGTCCGGCGCGGTCATCGCCTTCGACAGCAGGCCGGTCTTGGCGCCCTTGATGTCGAAGTAGCGGATCTCGCGGAAGTTGAACAGCTTCTCGTAGTACTCCGACCACTTGGCCATGTTGCCAAGGAACAGGTTGTGGGTCAGGTGGTCGATGAAGGTCAGGCCGAAGCCCTTCGGATTCTGGTCCACGCCCTGTAGCGGCAGGTAGTCGGCGTACAGGTCGGTGCGGCCATCGTCGACCAGATCGTTATCGATCAAATACAGCATGCAATCGCCGATGCCCTTGATCACGGTCGTGTCGACCGCGCCGGTCTCCGGTTTGTGGTCCATCTTCTCGCCGCCATTGGCGAGCACGTGCGCGAGCACTTCGCTGGTCGGCTTCCTGAAACGGATCGCGAAGCCGCAAGCCGACGGGCCGTGCTTGGCGGCGAAGTCGGAAGCGAACGAGTCCGGATCCTCGTTGAGCAGGAAGTTG
>JALYWW010000040.1 GCA_030852515.1 Pseudomonadota bacterium | reverse complement strand
TCGTGGCTCTACGCGCATGGCGGCGACTCGGCCGATCCCGGCATCGTCGAAGCCTACGCAACCTTGGTCGCGCGGCGCATCGGCGGCGAGCCGGTTGCCTATCTCACCGGCCGGCGCGGCTTCCGCCACCTGGAGTTGCGGGTGACGCCCGACACGCTGGTACCGCGCGCGGAAACCGAATTGCTGGTGGAACTGGCGCTGGAGCGCTTGCCGCCGCAGCAGGCATCGCGCATCGCCGACCTGGGAACGGGCAGCGGTGCGATCGCACTGGCGCTGGCCAGCGAGCGACCGCGAGCGACCGTGCTGGCGACCGACGCGAGCGCCGCGGCACTTGCGGTGGCACGCGCCAATGCCGGCGATCTCGGCATCGACAATGTCGAGTTCCGCGCGGGCGACTGGTTCGCGCCGCTGGCAGGGGAGCGCTTCGACCTGATTGCCAGCAATCCACCTTATATCGCCCTGGGCGACCCGCACCTGGATGAGGGCGACCTGCGTTTCGAGCCGCCGGCCGCGCTGTCGTCGGGACCTGACGGACTCGATGCGATCCGCACCATCGTGCGCGGCGCGGCCGCGCACCTGTCGCCGGGCGGCTGGCTGTTGCTGGAACACGGCTGGGACCAGGGCGGGGCGGTGCGCGTGCTGCTGGTCGCGGCGGGATTCGACGACGTGTCGACCGCACGCGACCTGGAGCAGCGCGACCGCGTCACGCTTGGTCGCTACAATCGCTGAAAGCCACACGGAGTCGACCATGCGCAGCCTGTTCCCCGAGATCGAGCCCTACGACACCGGAGTCCTCGAGGTCGACGCCCGGCACAAGCTCTATTACGAACAGTGCGGGAATCCGGACGGCAAGCCGGTCGTGTTGCTGCACGGCGGCCCCGGTGGCGGCTGCAGTGCCAAGATGCGTCGTTTCCACGACCCGGCGAAGTACCGGATCATCCTGTTCGACCAGCGTGGCGCCGGGCGCTCGACGCCGCACGCCGACCTGGTCGGCAACACCACCTGGGACCTGGTCGCCGACATCGAGAAGCTGCGCAGCAAGCTCGGGATCGACAAGTGGCAGGTGTTCGGCGGCAGCTGGGGTTCGACCCTGGCGCTGGCTTACGCCGAAACCCACCCGCAAGCGGTCACCGAACTGGTCCTGCGCGGCATCTTCATGTTGCGTCGCTGGGAACTGGAATGGTTCTACCAGGAGGGCGCCTCGCGCCTGTTCCCCGATGCCTGGGAACACTACGTCGCGGCCATTCCGGAAGTGGAGCGCCACGACCTGATCAGTGCCTTCCACCGTCGCCTGACTTCCGAAGACGAAGCCACGCGCCTCTCGGCCGCGCGCGCCTGGAGCGTGTGGGAGGGCGCCACCAGCTTCCTCCACGTCGACCAGGACTTCGTCAGCGGCCATGAGGACGCGGCGTTCGCCCTGGCCTTCGCCCGCATCGAGAACCACTACTTCGTCAACGGCGGTTTCTTCGAGGTCGAGGACCAGCTACTGCGCGACGCGCACAGGATCGCCGACATCCCGGGCGTGATCGTCCACGGACGCTACGACGTGGTCTGCCCGATCCAGAGCGCGTGGGAGTTGCACAAGGCATGGCCGAAAGCCGACCTGGTGATCAACCCGGGCTCGGGCCATTCGGCATTCGAAGCCGAGCACGTGCATGCGCTGGTCGAAGCTACGGACCGGTTTGCGTGATGTCCGCTCGGGAATCGTCCCCGCCGAGGATCGCCTTCAGTTCCCGGGCGTGGCCTTCCGGGGGCCAACCCCGGATGACCCGTGCCACCTTCCCACGCTTGAAGAAGTAGAACGTAGGCGTGTCCCAGTAGCTGATGTCCTTCCAGGCACGGATATCGTTCACAAGCGATAGCGGGTACCGGGGGAGGGCATGATTCCATTTCCGGACCGCTTCGACCTCGAACGACATGGCGTCCGGCATCAACCATTTGGAATGGGTCGAGAAATACGCGCGCAGCTTCGGGTCGGCCTCGATCGCGGCCACGGCATCGAGGGTGAAGTGGCACAAGGGGTCTGCGACGACCAGCACGAAATCCTGTTCATCGAGGACAGCATTCTCCAGTCGCAATGAGCCGTCGTCTCTGAAGACGAAGTGCGACGGTCGCGCCACATCCAGCCCCGCCGCCGTCGTTATTCCGGGAATGGCCTCGACTCCCCGATGCATGCGATGGGACTCGTGGAAGCGCCTGGCTTCGTCGAAGGCGCGAAGGCGGATGTACAGCGCCTGCATGTTCTCGTAGTCGGGACCGGCCAGGATCTTCCTCGTGGCCATCTCCTCGAAGACGTTGCGGGAAATGATGGAAATGGCCTTGTCGCGAGCAAGGCTGGATGCATTCAGCGAAGCCACGAAGAAGTCGCGTAGTTCCTGGTCGCCCAGTGCGCGGGGATCCAGATGGGAAAGGTCGGTCATGAACCAATCCCTGACCAGCCTTCCCCGCTCGGCGTCCTCAAGCAGTGTTGTCGTCTCGATCGTCTTCCTGAATTGATCGATGCTCGTGGCCGCTGCCGAAGGCTGGGTTCCGGATAACACGGTAAGGGACAGGAATAACAGCAAGAAACCGCTCATTTGGTGGTTCTCCCTGGAAATCCGGTGGCCGCGCAAGCGCGGCCGCCGGGAACGCAATCAGCAGCCCGACATGCAGATGAAATCGACCCAGCCGCGTTGGCAGTTATGCGGAGATACGCATTTGGCCTTCTGATGGTCGTCCATCATCCGAAGGCTGGCGATGGCGGCGTCCAGGTCGGTTTCCACCCTGGAGGTACGCAGGAACGAACCAGACCCCTCCGCGCCAAACAGCTTGAGGATCCTGTAGCTCTGCGATGCGGTGAGGTTCTCGCGAAGGACGTCATAACGGTACTGCGTAAGTCCGTTTTCGTTGAAGGCAAGACTGTCCATGAAGCGCTCCCGGGCGGCAGGACGCAGGGCGGCAATCGGCGATCGGTTGCCAAGTCGTTGCAGGTGATCGATCAGATCTTCCCGGGAGCGGATCTCAGCCGTTGCATAGGCAACGAGACTGCGCAGTGCTGCCTCGTCATGGGCGGGGTCGACACGATGGGAATTGGCCGCGCTGGTTTGCGAACAAAGCAGGACCAGGGCGGTCGCCGCAATGGATACGAGAGTTGCTTTGGACATGACAAACACTCCTTGTTCGGTCTGGTGGGCGGGCCGGCACGGACATTGGCCGGCGCCGGCACAGTTCTATGCCGGAGCAAGGACGCTACTCAAATGCTGCTACCGATCGTCAGCCGCGATGCCCGCTAGATCGGCGATCCGTCCGGATTGCGTTCCAGCATCCACAACCCGGCCCACAGCTTGAGGTCGAGTTCGTAACCTTCGTCGCGCTTGCGCACCAGCCATGCAGGCGCCTGCGCGCGCGGCACGGCGTGGACGGTGATGTCCTCGGTGTCGTCGCCGCCGCCCGGGCCGACCCGGGTCAGCCCGGTCGCGCGCACGAAGGCGATGCGTTCGCTGCTCATGCCCGAGGATGTCGGCCCGACCAGCAACACTTCGACCCGCGCCGGCTCCCAGCCGGTTTCCTCGACCAGCTCGCGATGCGCGGCATCCTCGAGCGTGTCCTCGCCGGACTGGTCGCCGACCAGTCCGGCCGGCATCTCGATGGTCCGCTTGCCCAACGGGATCCGCATCTGCTCGACGAACAGCACTTCGTCGGCCGGCGTGACCGCGATGATGATCACCGCCATGCCGTCGGCGTGGGTGCGCTCCACGTACTCCCAGCGTCCGCGCCGGCGCATCCGCAGCCATTTGCCTTCGTACAGGGTCTCGGCGTCGCTCATGCGGCGGCTTCCTGCAACCGGCGACGGGTGAGCGGCCCGAAGCGCAGGCCGTCGCACAGCGCGAGCAGCGCTGCGGCGTCGGCGCTGCCGCGGGCGAAGTCATGATCGTGGCCGAGCGGGGCGTCGCAGGCGATGGTGGTGAGTTGCCGGCAGAGCAGGGCCTGTTCGCGGTGCATGCGCAGTTTCGCGGCCGTGGAGGCGGCGCCGCGCAGGCGCAGGAATGGAATCTCCTCGATCCGCTCGAGCAGCGCATCCAGCGTCTCGAAGTGCGCCAGCAACACCGCCGCTGTCTTGGCGCCGATGCCGGGAACACCGGGAATGTTGTCCACGGCGTCGCCGCACAGCGCGAGGTAGTCGGCGACCTGGTGCGCATGCACGCCCTGGCGCGCCTTCACCCCGGCGGCGCCCCAGCGCTGGCCACGGGCGAAATCCCATTGCTCGTCGAGCGCGCCGAGCAACTGCGACAGGTCCTTGTCGGCCGAGACGATCACGCTGCGATGGCCGAACCCGCGCGCATGGCGCACCGCGCTGCCGATCAGGTCGTCGGCTTCGTATTGCGGGTGGGCGAGCGTCGCCAGCCCGAGCGCTTCGCACAATGCCTTGCAGTGCACGAACTGGCGCTTCAGTTCCTCGGGCGCAGGGTCGCGGTTGGCCTTGTAGGCCGGGTACAGCGTGTTGCGGAAACAGCTGTCCAGCGCTTCGTCGAAGGCGACGGCGATGTGCCGCGGGCGCTCGCGTTCCAGCAGTTCGAGCAGGAACCGGGCGAAGCCGTGGACGGCATTGGTCGGCCAGCCTTCCGCATCATGGAACTCGTCCGGCATCGAATGCCAGGCGCGGAACACGTACAGGCTGGCGTCGACCAGGTAGAGCGTGGGAACCGGGGCGTTGCTGCCGTCGCTCATGCCGGCGACCAGTCGCTGAGCAGGGCGGCCGGGTCGGGGCGTTCACGGTCGGGCGCCTGCGCCTGGGGCGTGCCGATGTGGATGAAGCCGGCGATGCATTCGTCGGCCGTGAGTCCGAGCCGGCGCAGGACCGCCTCGTCGTAGGCCGGCCAGCCGGTGAGCCATTGCGCGCCGAAGCCGAAACCCTGCGCGGCCTGCAGCAATGCGAAGCAGACGCAGCAAGCAGTGGCGTAGCGTTCGGATTCCGGGATCTTTTCATCGTGGCCGAGGCGCGCGACCACGGCGATGACCAATGGCGACCGGAAGCGATTGCGATCCTTGTCCTGGCTGGCAGCGCTGGCTTGCGGGTCGAGCTCGAGCGCGCGCGCCGCCAATGCCTCGCCCAGCGTAGCGCGCGCGCCGCCGGCGATTCTCAGGAAACGCCAGGGGACCCGCCGGCCGTGATCCGGCACCCGGCTTGCCAGGGCCAGCATGCGCTGCAGCATGGCGTCGTCCGGGGCGGGTTCGGCGAGCTGCCGGGAGGGCACCGAGCGGCGGTCATTCAGGCATGTGATGAAATTGTTCACGGCGGGGTCGTTCACTGCGGGCATCCGGATTTGAGTGGGATGGCCATCACATATCGACGCAGCAGGTCATAAATGGCCGTTCCGTGGTCATTATGCTCGGCTACAGTGCGGTTGTGCCGCGGCAGGGAGCCCGGCGGAGGTAGGGAGAGATGTCCGTGCAGCATCCCGATATGGGTGGTCAGGTCGCAAGCGACCCGTTGCGCCTGATCGACGAACTCAAGCGTATCGCCGTCGAGCAGCTCGGCGCGGTGCCCGGCGGGCTTTATCGCCCGATCGAAGAGCAACTGCACGAAGGGCTGCGCAATGGCAACGAGAGCGCCCAACGCAAGGACCTGATGGCGGTCCTGGCGCTGCGCCAGCGCGGTTCGGGTTTCGTCATGAAGTTCCGCGAGCTCATCGGCCGGAGCTTCGACGACTACTGTGGCCGCGCCACCGTGGGCCGCACCGAAGCGCCGCTGGGCCTGGTGCTCGAGGACGACCTGGACTTCCACCTCGCCGGCCAGGCGCTGGCCGAATCCATCGCCAGCCGCTACCAGCGCCCGCTGGAAATGCTGGGTGCGCGTTTCGAATCGCTGGCGAGCGCGCTCGGCGTCCCCGGTGGCGCCAATCCGGTCGGTTCGCTGCTGCTGGCCAATGCTTTCGTGCAGACCTTCCACGAAGCCGAAGTCTCGCCGTCGCTGCGCGAGCTCCTGTTCCGCCAGTACGAGCATGAGCTGGCCAAGGTGCTGGGCGAACTCTACGGCCGCCTCAACACCCAGCTCGCGGCGAACGGCTTCCACGCCGATCCGCGCGTCACCGCGACATCCCCCGTGGCCGCAGCGGTCCAGCAGCAGGCATTCCAGCCGACGCCGGCATCGCCGCTGGATGCGGCCTCGAAGATCATGAATTCACGCCAGGCGGGGGCCTGGCTCGAGGCCGGCATCGGCGGCATGGCCCCGGAAGCGCCGCTGCAGCAGCGTCCGGTCGCCCCTGCCCTGAAGACGCCGGCTGCGTTGCAATCGACTCCCGCGGCCGAGCCGCAGGCCGCGCCCAACGCGGACATGTTCCGCGCTTCGCCGGCGGTGCGGGTGCAGCACCAGCAGCTGCGCGACATGCTGCATGCCTGGCGCGAGGGGACGCTGTCGGCCGGACATGGCGCCAGGGTCCCCGACGAGCACGCGCCGGATCGGCGCCTGGGCGATCGCCGCGAGCTGCGGCCGCAGGAAGTGCGCAGCGTGGCCTCGTTGCTGCAGGGCGAGGGCGTGCGCCATTTCGAGGCGGCGCTGGCCGGCAAGGGCAGCCTGCACGAAGCGATCCGCGAGGAAATGCTGGAAGGCGCGCGCCGGCTCGGGCTGGACCCGGATCGCACCTGCCTGGATCCGCAACACGAGGATGCGATCGACCTGACCGGACTGCTGTTCGAATCGATGCTCAAGGGCACTGCCATGGTGCAACGGGCGCGCCGCCTGTTCGCGCGGCTGGTGATGTCCTACGTCAAGGTGGCGCTGAGCGACGACAACCTGTTCCTGCGCCAGGACCATCCCGCGCGCCGCCTGCTCGATGGCCTGGCGATCACCTGCGAAGGCAACGAGGGCGCATCGGCGCATGAGCGCGAGATGCTCGACCATGCCAGCGAGCTCGTCGAGCGCGTGGTGTCGGAATACAACGAAGACCTTGCGATCTTCGAGCTGGCGGCAGACGAGCTGAGCTCGCTGCTCGACCAGCAGCGTCGCCGTGCCGACCTGGCCGAGCGTCGTGCCGCCGAAACGGTGCACGGCCGGGAGCGCCTGCTGCATGCGCGCGCGCAGGCGGCAGCCGCCCTGTCCGAGCGCATCGCCGGCCGCACCCTGACCCCGACGATCGCCCACTTCCTCGATCGTCACTGGCAACACCACCTGGTCCAGGTCCTGCTGCGTGACGGCGCCGACTCGGAGCGCTACCCGCGGGTGCTCGCCCTGGCCGACGAGCTGGTTGCGCTGGACGAGGCCGCGGGGCGCTGCGAAGGCGGTACGGTGGCCACGCGGGTGCTGGCCCTGCACAACGGACTGGTGGAAGCGCTGTCCAGCTCCGGTCTCGACGAACAGGTTGCCAGCGAGTGGCTGGCGGGCCTGGCCCGGACCCTCGCTTTCCCCGATTCGCCGCGCGAGCAGCGCAGCGAAGTCGCCTTGCCCGACCAGGGCGAGGACGAGGCCGCATCGGCGGTCCTGCGCCTGGCCGGCGGCACCGACGGCCTCGAGTTCGACCCGGCGGTCGCGGAGCGCATGCGCTCGTTGCATCCGGGCGACTGGATGCGCCTGACCGACGAGCAGGGCAATGAGACTCCGGTCAAGGTGGCCTGGGCCAGTCCGCTGACCGGCCGCCTGTTGCTGGTGAACCGCCGCGGCGTGCGCCAGCTGGTGGCATCGCCGGAACAGCTGGCCAGCCTGGTGCGCAGCGGCCATCTGTTCGCCGAAGCCGACGAAAGGCCTTTCGACGAGGCCATGCGCCTGGTCCGGCAGAGGCTAGGACGCTCTGCCGCCCGCGCCGCCTGACGCAGGCGGCGCCAGCATTCGCTACGATGCCGGGAACGATCCGGCGGAGCGACGCATGGCGGTGACGATAGGGGTGGCTCGTGAAACCGCGCCGGGCGAACGGCGCGTGGCGCTGACGCCGGAGACCTGCCGCAAGCTGGTGGCAGCCGGGGCCACGGTCCTGGTGGAGCGAGGGCTCGGCGAGCATGCGCACTTCCCGGACGCGGCCTACGCCGAAGCCGGCGCACGACTCGTCGCGGACGCCGGGGCCGCGACCGAAGACGCCGACATCGTGCCGTGCGTGCAGCCGCCACCGGTGGCCGCGATCGAGCGCCTGCGCGATGGCGCGGTCGTCGTCGGCATGCTGCATCCGCAGGCCGATCCCGCGCGCGCTGCCGCGCTGCTGTCGCGCGGCATCATCGCCTTCCCGCTGGAGCGCCTGCCGCGAACCACGCGGGCCCAGGCCATGGACGTGCTCAGTTCGCAGGCCGGCATGGCCGGCTACAAGGCGACGCTGATCGCCGCGCAACTGGCGCCGCGCTTCTTCCCGATGCTGACCACCGCGGCCGGGACCATCCGCCCGTCGAAAGTGCTGGTGGTCGGCGCCGGCGTGGCGGGCCTGCAGGCGATCGCCACCGCCAAGCGGCTTGGCGCCCAGGTCGAGGGTTTCGACGTGCGACCGGAAACGCGCGAGCAGATCGAATCGCTGGGAGGGCGCTTCCTCGACCTAGGCGTGAGCGCGGCGGGTGAGGGCGGCTATGCGCGCGCGCTCACCGACGACGAACGCGCAGAGCAGCAGCGCCGGCTCGGCGAGCACGTGCGCAACATCGACGCGATCATCTGCACCGCGGCGGTGCCGGGACGCCCGGCGCCGAAGATCATCAGTGCCGCGATGGTCGAAGGCATGAAGCCCGGCAGCGTGGTCGTTGACCTGGCGGCCGAGACCGGCGGCAACTGCGAACTGACCCGACCGGGCGAAACCGTGGACCACGGTGGCGTGGCCATCGCCGGCCCGCTGGACCTGGCCAGCAGCGGCGCCCTGCACGCGAGCGAGATGTATGCGCGCAACGTGTACAACTTCGTCGCGCTGATGCTCAAGGACGGGCAACTCGCCTTCGACTGGGAAGACGAGCTGCTGGCGAAGACGCGGTTTACCGCGGCTTAGGCGGGTTCGCCTCGACCCATTCGCGGCGCTGTTCCGGCGTCATCGCATGCCAGCGCTTGCGCAGCTCCTTGCGCTTTTCGGGCGACATGGATTTCATCGCCTGGAACAGCGCCTTCATTTCGGCGCGGCGTTCCGGATCCATGTGCTCCCAATGCCGCAGGCCGCGGCGCGCATGCTTGCGCTGTTCCGGGGTCATCGACTGCCAGCGCTCCGCGTGGCGGTACATGCGCGAGCGCTCGGCCGGATTGGCGTTCCAGCGTTCGCGCAGCGGCGCGACCAGCCGTTCCCGCTGCTCGGCGCTCAGTTGTTCCCATGCCGGCAGCTGCGCAGTGGTTGCGGCGTCCTGTGGCTTGTCGCCGGCAAACGCGCCGGCGCTGGCAAGCAACAGGCAGGTGGCGAGGAAAATGCGGATGTTTTTCATGCGTTGGTTACTCCGAAGCCAGGGCCACGGCGTCGGCGGACGCCAGCCACAGGTAGAAATCCGGGTCCTGCTCGAGGGTGGCCAGGGTGGCGTCGGGAGACGCCGGTTCGGCGACCGCGACCGGATTGCCGATGGCCACCGTCGACTCGTCGATGCTGGTCCAGGGGACGCCGAAGCCGATCGCCAGCGCCAGCACCGCGGCGGCGGCCAGTCCCCAGCGATGCACATGGCGCGGCCCGCGCGGTGCCGAGACCGCCGCCCGTAGCCGGTTGTGCAATTGCGCCTGCACGCGCGGCGACAGTGCCTGCAGCGAGTGCTCGTGCAGGGTGCGTGCCCTGTCGTCGAATTCGAAATCGTTCATTGCCAGTCCTCCAGTTGCCGCCGCAGCGCTTCCCGCGCCCGCGACAGGTGGGTCTTTACCGATCCTTCGCTGCAGCCCATGGCGCGCGCGGTATCGGCGACATCCAGTTCCTCCAGCACCCGCAGCGTGAATGCCTCGCGCTGCCGTGCCGGCAGCGCCGCCAGCGCGGCGGCAAGCCGCGCATGGGCCTCGCGGCTGTCGTGGGTACGCGACGGCCCCGGTCCCTGGTCCGCCCAGTCGAACCCCGGGTCTTCCGTGGCTGGCGCCGGCGCCATCCAGCGCAGGCGGAAATTGCGCCGCCGCTGCATGTCGATCACCCGGCTGCGCAGGATCCGCCAGAACAGGGGAGGCCACTCGCCTCCCGGACGGTCGCGGTAGCCGAGCATCTTCAGCATCGCGTCCTGGACCGCGTCGAGCGCATCCTCGCGCTGGCGCAGGCCCATTTCCGCGAACCGGAACGCGCGCGGCCCGACCCCGGCCAGGAACTGCTCCAGGGTTTGCGGTGTCGATTCGTCCCGCGCCGCCGCATCGGCGGCTGCAGGGACCTCGTCGGCGTCGTGGGCGCTCACGCGTTGCAGCATACGGGAGGGAAAACGCGCGAGGCGCGCCGCGGTTGACAGGCGTCCGCTTGACAGCGGTTATGATGCGGAAGGCACCGGGCCGAAGGGGGATGCGATGGGCGACGCGACCGTGGCACAGGGCTTCATGGCCCTGTATGTGTTCATGCTGGCGGCGATCGCCGGCCATGTGATCATCTCGCGGGTGCCGGTGATCCTGCATACCCCGCTGATGTCGGGCTCCAACTTCATCCATGGCATCGTCCTGATCGGTGCCATGGTCGTGCTCGGCCATGCCGACACCACCCTGGAGAAGACCATCGGCTTCATCGCGGTGCTGCTGGGCGCGGGCAACGCCGCCGGCGGCTACGTGGTCACCGAACGCATGCTCGACATGTTCAAGGCCAGCAAAAAGCCGGGGGCCAAATGATCGGCGCCGCGCAGCTGCACTGGCTGGCCAACGCCAGCTATTTCGTCGCCGCCACCCTGTTCCTGCTGGGCCTGCAACGCATGGCCTCGCCCAGGACCGCGCGTTCGGGGATCCAGTGGGCAGGCGCCGGCATGCTCCTGGCGACCTTCGCCACGCTGCTGCTGCCGGGCCTGCACAACATCGGCCTGATCATCCTGGCCACGGTGCTGGGCACGGTGGTGGCCTGGGTCTGGGGCAAGCGCGTCGCCATCACCGACATGCCGCAGATGGTCGCCCTGTTCAACGGCATGGGCGGCGGCAGCGCTGCCGCGATCGGCGGCGTCGAGCTGCTGCGGTTCTCGCTGGCCGGCGCGCAACCGCCGGTGCTCACGCTGGTGCTGGGCGTGACCGGCGCGCTGATCGGCGCGGTCTCGCTGACCGGTTCGGTGATCGCCTGGGCCAAGCTCGACGGGCGCATGGACAAGCGCTACACCTTCCCCGGCCAGCAATGGTTCAACGCGCTGGTGGCACTGGTGGCGGTGGTGCTCGGGGCGATGGTGGTGCACTCGCTGGGCGTGCCGCTGGTGATCGCGTTCTTCGCGGTGGCATTGCTGCTGGGCGTGCTGATGACGCTGCCGATCGGCGGCGCCGACATGCCGGTGGTGATCTCGCTGTACAACGCGCTCACCGGCCTGGCCGTCGCCTTCGAGGGTTACGTGCTCGGCAACCAGGCGCTGATCGTGGCCGGCATGATGGTTGGTGCGGCCGGCATGCTGCTGACCCGGCTGATGGCAAAGGCCATGAACCGTTCGATCAGCAGCGTGCTGTTCTCCGATTTCGGTGCCAGCGCAGGCACTGGCGAGGCGATCGCCGGTGCGCAGAAACCCATCGAGGCCGGTGACGTCGCCGCGATGATGGCCTACGCCGAGCGCGTGGTGATCGTTCCCGGCTACGGCCTGGCCGTGGCCCAGGCCCAGCACAAGATCTGGGAACTGGCCCAACGGCTGATCGAACGCGGGGTCAAGGTGAAGTTCGCGATCCATCCGGTGGCCGGTCGCATGCCCGGGCACATGAACGTGCTGCTGGCCGAGGCGGGCGTGCCCTACGACCTGATCGCCGACATGGACGACATCAATCCCGAGTTCCCGAACACCGACGTGTCGCTGGTGATCGGCGCCAACGACGTGGTCAACCCGGTGGCCAAGACCGATCCGTCGTCGCCGATCTACGGCATGCCGATCCTGGACGTGTCGCAGTCGAGGAACACGGTGGTGATCAAGCGTGGCAAGGGCACCGGTTTCGCCGGCATCGAGAATGCGCTGTTCTACGCCGACAACACCCGCATGCTGTACGGCGACGGCGCCGAGATGGCCGGTGCGCTGGTCAGCGAGCTCAAGGCGCTGGACGGCGGCCACTGAGGACCGCTGCCAGCACCAGCCCCACGCCCAGCCAGGCCAGGTCGGCCGGCGTGGTCGCCAGTCCGGCCAGGGTCCAGGCATGGTGCGGGCCGAGCTTGAGCGCCGATTCCCATGGCAGCACGCCGACGCTGCGCGCGAGCTGGGACGCGATGATTCCCCAATAGGCCAGGACGATGGCGGCGGCGGTCCCCAGCACCGCCAGCGCGGTACGCGCGAAGCCGGCAGGCATCCGCGCCAGCCGCAACAGCAGGGCGGCATCGATCGCGGCCAGCAGGGCCATCCAGCTGCATAGCCGGCCGGTCGACAGGGCAAGCAGGATCCAGGCCGCTGCGCAGCCGAGGCTGCCCAGGGCGAGCAGGGCCGGCGCGAGCCAGCGCGCACGGCGCACTGCGGTGTGGTTCATGCAGCGTAGAATATCCGCCAACATGTATTCCCGCAGCAGCGAACCCGTGCGCTTCGAGCGCGACTGTGCCGCCGTACTCGTGCCCCAGGGCGATGCCGTGACCCTGCCGGCAGGCACCATCGGTTACATCACCCAGGCCCTCGGTGGCAGCTACACCGTGTTCGTGGAAGGCAACCTGTTCCGGATCGCGGGCCAGGATGGCGATGCGATCGGCAAGGAGCCGGCCGAACCGCTGGAATTGCCGGAGGACGCCTCCGACGAGGCGGTGGAGCAGTTGGTCTGGAAGCAGCTGCGGACCTGCTTCGATCCGGAAATCCCGATCAACATCGTCGACCTGGGGCTGGTTTACGAAGCGGTCGTGTCGCACCGCGAGGACGGCCGGCGCCGGGTCGAGGTGAAGATGACCCTGACCGCGCCCGGCTGCGGCATGGGGGAAATACTGGTCGACGACGTGACCAGCAAGCTCGAGATGATTCCCACCGTCGCCGACGCCGACGTCGAGCTCGTCTTCGATCCGCCCTGGAACCGGAACATGATGTCCGAGGCAGCGCGGCTCGAGACCGGGATGCTCTGAACGCAAAGCCGTTGCACGCCCGGCCGGCAAGGGTTCCCGGCCGGAACCGTTTCCACGAAATTCGCAACCGGTTACACATTCAAAGTGTGACGTTCGTCACATTCATGTAACCGGATACTGCTGCGCCTGCAGCTTGAACGGCTCCTGAATCGTCGAATAGCGTCGATGGTGTCGCGCCCCCGCGCGTCGCTTCCGGCTGGACCGCCGGAATCCCTGCCCATCGAGGACACCGTCAATGCAACCCAGCAGTCGTGTTCGATCCCTCGCAGTCCTGTCGCCCATTGCCTTCGCGATCGTCGCCCTCTCTGCTCACGCCGCCGACCGCGTCAGCCTGCACCAGCAGGACGGCGCGGCGATGTACAAGCAGTACAAGGCCGCCAGCGCCCGCATCGGCATGCCGACGCGCCCCACCGATCGCCACGCGGAAATGCTGGGCATGGATGCACGCTCCGGCCTGCGCCTGCTCACCAGCAAGTCCGACGCGGACGGCACCCGCCATTTCCGCTACCAGCAGACGTTCCGCGGAATCCCGGTGTTCGGCGAGCAGGTGATCGTCAGCGAAAACGCCGACGGCAGCGTTCGCAACCTGTTCGGCCACCGCATCGGCGGCCTGGATGCCGACCTGCCCTCGATCGCCGCGCGCATCCCGCACGCGCAGGCGTTGTCGCTGGCCCGCCATGCGGCCCTGGGCAATCGCGCCGCGTCCCTGGACGTGTCGCGCGAGAAGGCGGAGAAGATGATCTTCGTCGACGGCGATCGCAAGGCGCACCTGGCCTACGTCGTCGAGATGTTCGCCGACGCGCCGAATGGCGGCAGCCCGACCCGTCCCTTCGTCATCGTCGACGCGCGCACCGGCGCGGTGCTCAAGCAGTGGGACGGCCTGGCCAACGCCGACATCGGCACCGGCCCCGGCGGCAACCAGAAGACCGGCCAGTACGAGTACGGCACCGACTTCGGCTACCTGGACGTCGCCCAGTCGGGCAGCACCTGCACGATGAACAACACCAACGTGCGCACGATCAACCTCAACCACGGCACCAGCGGCACCACCGCCTTCAGCTATGGCTGCCCGCGCAATACAGTGAAGTCGATCAACGGCGCGTACTCGCCGCTCAACGATGCCCACTACTTCGGCGGCGTCGTGTTCGACATGTACCAGTCCTACGTCGGTACGGCGCCCCTGACCGCGCAGTTGCGGATGCGTGTGCACTACAGCAACAACTACGAGAACGCGTTCTGGGACGGCACCGCCATGACCTTCGGCGATGGCGCCAGCACCTTCTATCCGCTGGTCAGCCTGGACGTGTCCGCGCACGAGGTCTCGCACGGCTTCACCGAGCAGAACTCGGGCCTGGTCTACGAGAACCAGCCTGGCGGCATCAACGAGGCGTTCTCGGACATGGCCGGCGAGGCCGCCGAGTACTTCATGCACGGCAGCAACGACTTCCTGGTCGGCGCCCAGATCTTCAAGGGCAACGGCGCGCTGCGCTACATGGCCAACCCGCCGCAGGACGGTTCGTCCATCGACAGCGCCCAGGACTACTACAACGGCCTCAACGTCCACTATTCCTCGGGCGTGTACAACAAGGCCTTCTACCTGCTGGCGAGCACCAGCGGCTGGGACGTGCCGAAGGCGTTCAAGACCTTCGCCCGCGCCAACAGCGTCTACTGGAGCTCGAGTTCCGACTACAACGACGCGGCTTGCGGCGTCGAGGAAGCGGCCTCCGACCTGGGCTACAGCGTGGCCAATGTCACCGCAGCGTTCGCCGCGGTCGACGTCAGCTGCGACGGTGGCGGCGGTGGTGGCGGCGACAGCACCGGCGGCCCGCTGACCGATGGCGTGGCGATGACCGACCAGCACGCCGCGACCGGCAACTCGGTGAACTACACGATCGCCGTGCCGTCGGGTGCCAGCAACCTGGTGATCTCCACTTCCGGCGGCAGCGGCGACGCCGACCTGTACGTCAAGTTCGGCAGCGCACCGACCGACAGCTCCTACGACTGCCGCCCGTACAAGAGCGGCAATGCCGAGAGCTGCACCTTCGCCTCGCCGTCGGTGGGGACCTACCACGTGCGGGTCAAGTCCTACTCGGCGTTCTCGGGCCTGTCGGTCCTGGCCGACTACGACACCGGTGGCGGTGGTGGTGGCGGCAGCGAGCTGGACAAGGGCGTCCCGGTCACCGGGCTGGGTGCTTCGACCGGCAACGACGTCGTCTACACCATGGTCGTTCCCAGCGGTGCGTCCGACCTGGTGTTCACCTCGTCGGGTGGTTCGGGCGATGCCGACATGTACGTCAAGTTCGGCAGCGCGCCGACCGACAGCTCCTACGATTGCCGCCCGTACAAGAGCGGTAACGCCGAGAGCTGCACCTACGCGTCGCCGGCGGCGGGCACCTACTACGTCCGGCTCAGGGCGTATTCGACCTTCTCGGGCGTCAGCCTGGTCGGCGATTACTCCACGGGTGGCGGCGGTGGTGGCGGCGAGCAGACCTACAGCAATGGCACCAACTTCAACCTGCCCGACAAGGGAGCCGCGATCAACAGCCCGATCGCCGTGTCAGGTCGTAGCGGCAATGCGCCGAACGATGCCGAGGTCCACGTCGAGGTGATCCACACCTACCGCGGCGATGTCCAGATCGACCTGGTCGCCCCGGACGGAACCAGCTACCGCCTGAAGAACAAGAGCAGCAGCGACAGTGCCAACAACGTCAATGCCACCTACAGCGTGAACCTGTCCAGCGAAGCCCTCAACGGCAGCTGGAAGCTGAAGGTGCAGGACATGTACAGCGGCGACACCGGTTACCTCGACACCTGGAACGTCACGTTCTGAGGAACACCGCGGGATCGTTATTCCCGGACCCCGGCCTCGCGCCGGGGTTTTTTCTTGCGGCGTGGCGTCAACCCAGGGCTTCGAAGCGGTTGGCAGCGACGTTCTTGCGGACCCTGGCCGGATCCCACACCCGTCCGTTCATGGCGATGTGCACGCCCGGCGGAAGCGACTGCACGGCACCGACCGCCGTGCCGATGTTGAACTCGGCGTCGGAGCCACGGAAGCCCGCAGGGTTCAGCGCGCCGGTGATCACGATCACCTTGTCGGGAATGCTGGCCAGCACCTTCGCGGTTTCCACCATGCTGTCGGTGCCGTGGGTCACCAGAACATGGCGGCTGGCCTGGGCAGCGATGGTCGCGCGCACCAGTTCGCGGTCCGCCGCATCGATGTGCAGCGAGTCCTTGCGCAGGATCGGGATCACGTGGAAACGGAAGGCGACCCCGAGTTCCTCGAGGATGCGGCCGATCTGCGGCTCACCGACCTGATAGTCCGACTTGTCGTCGAAGTAGACCTTGTCGATGGTGCCGCCGGTGGTGACGATGAGCAGGTGGTCCATGGCGCCATGTTAAGCCCTGGCCAGTGCATCCCGAAGCGGATCGAGCAACGGGCCGTAGCCGGCGGCGCGGGCGGTATCGGCGCGCAGCGGCTGCCGGACCTGGGCGGCGCTGGCGGTGCGCACGCCGCGCCGGGCCCGGTGGAAGTCCAGGCAGGCCGGGTCGAACGCCAGGCCGCAATGGTCGAGAAGGGCGCGGGTGCAAGCCTCCTGCGCGGCGACGAAGTCCTCGTAGCGGAACAGCGCCTGCCGCTGCGGGTCGCGCCCGCGCCAGGCGTCCATCGCCCGTTCGCAGCCGCGCAGGCAGGCGGCGATGTCGTCGAAGCCGCAGGAGAAATGCGGCGACTGCATGAACTGCTGGCGGAAGCAGGACCAGGCGGTCTCCAGCGGATCGCGCCGGGTTTCGATCACGGTCGCGCCGGGCAGCATCGCGCGCAGGATCCCGGCGTGCTTCCAGTTCTCCGGCATCTTGTCGGTGAAGCGCGGCCGGGCGCTGCGCCAGCGCGCGGTCGCGTGCATGTACTCGCGGCCCAGGCGTTGCCAGTCCGCCGCGCTGGCCTGGGGAATCCAGTGCGGATAAGCCACGCCGCGGCGTTGCGACTCGCGCTGCACGATGGCGCCCAGGTCCGGCAGTTCGCTGGCGCCTTCCACCAGCGGGTGCGCGGCCAGGACCTGTTCGAACAGGGTCGATCCGGAGCGGGGCAGGCCGACGATGAAAATCGCTTCGGAGCCGAGCGACGGCTCCAATGGCTCGGGTAGCGCCACCGTTGCCGTCAGCGCGGCATCCACGAAGTCCAGCAATGCGCGTGCGCTCCACGGGGCGCGCTTGCGCTGCAGCGCATTGGCGTCGCACAGCGCCGAATAGGCCCCGGCGAACGCCGCGCGGTCTTCCAGCGCGCGGCCCAGGGCATGGCCCATCGCGATGCGATCGGGATCGCCAAGGTCGGCCCGCCGCAGTTGCGCCTGCAATGCATCGATGTCGGCGTCGGTCAACGCGTGCGTGCGCAGGTTCGACAGCCCGCGCCAGGCGTCACCGCAGGCCGGATCGACCTCGAGCGCGGCGCGATAGCGCGCAGCGGCTTGCTCCAGCTGCCCCAGGTGCAGCAGCGCGTCGCCCAGCAGGATCGTGGCCGGCAGCAGCCCGGGCGCGAGTTCGCAGGCGCGTTGCAGTGGCCCGATCGCCTCCGCGCCCATTCCCAGCGCTTGCAGGTTGCGACCGAGGTTGAACCACGGCATTGGTTCCGATGGCGCCAGTTCGCAGGCGCGCCGCCAGTGCCCGAAGGCGGCTTCCTCCTCGCCGCAGGCCATGCGCGCGCTGGCCAGGTCGTTGTGCAGCATGGCGTCGTCGGGGTTTCTGGCCAGCGCCTTCGCCAACAGGTCGCGGGCGATGTCGGGGCGCCGGCTGCGCAGGTGCAGGATGCCGAGCAGGCGCAGCGCTTCCGGATGATCCGGACAGTCCGCCAGCACCGAATGCAGCAGACGTTGTGCGGCGCCGGCATCGCCATCGCGGATCGCGCGCGCCGCCGCATGCAGCCGCTCGACGGCGTCGGCCGGCAATCCTTTCACTTGAACCGTGCGCGCAGTCCCGGGGCGCTCGCCGCAAACACGATCACCAGGGCGAGCGCGACTTCCAGCAGCGCGAACCAGCGCTCGGGCGGGCGCGACCAGGCCACCATGACCCCGTGCGAGAACCAGGCCAGCGCGAACAAGCCTGCCCAGAAGTGCGCGCGCAGGCCTGGACGGGGCAGGACCAGGGCAAGCACCAGCGGCGGCAGCGCGAAAACGCCAAGCGCCACCCATTGCGCGTCGAGCGCGAACCAGGTCGCATACAGGAGCACGAGCGCCAGCAGCGCGAGGCGCAGCACCCAACGCCAGGCGGAAGTGGCCATCGGGATCATTGCAGCCTCGCTGCCAGCGTGGCGATGCGTCGCCCCAGTGCGCGCGCAAGCGTGGCTTCGTCGTCGCTGGGTTGCGGATCGTCCTGCAGCCCCGCGACATGGCTGGCACCGTACGGCGTGCCCCCGCCACGGGTGGTGTTGAGCGCCGGCTCGGTAAAGGGGATGCCCGCAACCACGCAGCCGTGGTGCAGCAGCGGCAACAGCATCGACAGCAGGGTCGACTCCTGGCCGCCGTGCATGGTGCTGGTGGAGGTGAACACGCCGGCCGGCTTGCCGACCAGGGTGCCGCTGGCCCACTCGGCGCCGAGCCCGTCGATGAAGTGCTTCAACGGCGCGGCCATGTTGCCGAAACGGGTCGGGCTGCCGAGCAGCAGTCCCGCGCATTCGGCGAGGTCGGTGCGTTCGACGTAGGGCGCGCCCTCCTCGGGTACGGGTGGCGCGGCGGCCTGCGTCACCGCCGCGACCGGCGGCACCGTGCGCAGGCGCGCCGACATGCCGTCGACTTCGCCGATGCCGCGCGCGACCTGGCGGGCGAGCCGGGCAACCGAGCCACCGCGGCTGTAGTAGAGGACCAGGATGTCTGCCATGGCGCGAGTGTACCTTTGCTACCCTGCGCCGATGGAGCCGCTGGACTCGATCAATCGCTGGAGCGACCGCCTGCGCGACCGTGCCCGGGCCAGGTCGTTCTTCGGTTTCCTGTGGCGGCGCTTCCTCGA
>JALYWW010000039.1 GCA_030852515.1 Pseudomonadota bacterium | reverse complement strand
AGGCTGCTGGACGGATACACGATCAGGTCGCCGGCCGGCAGCTTTACCTCGTGCTCGCCGTAGGTGTCGTCGACGACCAGGCCGCCGCCGTCGTACTCGTCCGGATCGCACAGGAACAGCGTGCACGACACGTCGCTGCGCAGGTGCCCGGCAACGTCGCCGGGCGGCAAGGCCATCACCGCGCCGTCGACATGGAAGCCGTATTCGCCACCACCGGCGTAGCGGTTGAAGCGCGGCGCCAGGGTGCGCAACGGCAACACCGAGGCGAAGTACAGCGGATTGCGCGCGAGCGCGGCGCGCACGATGTCGCCGAGCTCGCGCCGCAACGGATCGCCTTCGGCCAGCTGCTGGTTGCGCTTGACCTGGGCGCCCTGGGCGCCCACGGTCTGCCGCCCATCGATCCATCCGGCACCTTCCAGTGCCGAACGGAATCGGGTGACCTGGTCGCGGTCGAGAACGCCGGGGATGTGCAGCAGCATGGGCGGCGGGCCTCTGCTTGCCCTAGAAGCGGAAGTTCGCGGTCAGCATCGCCGAGCGCGGCGCGCCTGGCGTGTAACGATAGCCGCTCTTGTTGATGGCCGCCACGTAGTCCTCGTCGAGCAGGTTGTAGACGTTGAGGCGCAGCGAGAGGCGGTCGTTGACCGCGTAGCTGGCGACCGCGTCGAACACCCAGTACGACTCGGTTTCGGTCGGCGTGCCGATCGCGCCATCGCTGCCGCGGTGCAGTCCGTCGGAGTAGCGCGCGCCGCCACCGATGGTGAGGCCGTTGCCGAAACGGTACGTGCTCCAGCCGGTGAAGGCATGCTTCGGGGTATAGGTCAGCACCGTGGTGCCGTCCTCGGTGAGAACCGGGCCGGAGACGACTTCGGTGTCCATGGTGGTAAAGCCGGCCGACACGGCCCAGGCCTCGGTGAGGTTGCCCACCGCGGACAACTCGACGCCGCGCACGCGCTTCTCGCCCGTCTGGTAGTACTGGTCGTCGGTCGGGTCCTGCACCACTTCGTTGAGCACGCGGGTGTCGTACACCGACGCCGTGACCAGCAGGCGGTCGCCGGCCAGGTTCCACTTGGTGCCGACTTCGGCGGTGCGCGCTTCCTGCGGGTCGAATACCGGATTGTTGGCGCTGTTGGCCGAGCTGCTCAGCTCCAGGCTGCCGCCGCCCGGCGGCTGCTCGGAGATCGCGTAGTTGGCATAGATGCTGCCGTTGTCGGCCGGCTTGTACAGCGCGCCGACCTTCCAGCTCACCAGGGTGTCGGAGTCCTCGGCATCGACGCCGGGGACGACCGAGCCGGCGGGCAGGCTGCCGCATTCCGGGCCGCGACGTCCGCCGCACACGACCATGCTGCTGAACTGCGTGGTGTAACGGTCCACGCGCACGCCACCGTTGAGCTGCCAGCGCTCGTCGAGCTTGAGGGTGTCGAACAGGTAGGCCGCGGCGGTATCGGTGCGGCCCTCGGCGCTGGTGCCGTTGTGCGCCCACTCCAGGCCGGACGCGACCGGGTCCGGGTCGTAGAGGTTGGCGAACGGCCATGCGCTGTCGTTGATGGCAGCGAGGCCGCGGCCGAGCAGTTCCTCGCGGGTGAGCTCGACGCCCATGCTCAGGTCGTGCTCGACGCCGCCGGCCTCGCCCAGGTGCACGCGCAGGTTGGCCTGGTTGGTGAGGATGGTGTTGCGCTGGTCCTTGAAGGTCGGAAGGCTGCGCGCGACCTGCCAGGTCGACGGGTCGTCGACGTCCGGGGTGATGAAGCGCGCCGGATCGGCCGACAGCATGAAGGCGGTCAGCAGGTAGTCCTGTTCATTGCGGCCCCAGCGGGTGGTGTTGAGCAGCGACACGTTTTCGGAGAAGTCGTGTTCGACGCGCAGGGTGGCCATGTCGACCTCGACGTCGTCGTGGTCGTGCACGGTGCCGTAGAAGTTCTCCGGATCCACCATGGGCGCGGCGCCGATTTCCGGGCGCGCCGGGTCCGGCGAGGTGTAGCCGGGCAGGCCGATCGTCGGCACGCCGCCGTCGGGGATGTTGTTCTGCTGGACGTGCAGCAGGTTGAGGTAGACGCGGGTCGGCGAGCCCAGGCCGAACGCCAGCGACGGAGCCACGCCCCAGCGCTTGTTCTCGATGGTGTCGCGCCCCGGGACGCCGCTGTCCTGCGCCATCAGGTTGAGGCGGAAGGCGCTGCCTTCGCCGAGCGCATGGTTCCAGTCGGCGGTGGCGCGACGCTGCGAGTCGGTGCCGTAGGAGAGCATCGCCGACGACGCGTTCTCGGCGTAGGCCTGCTTGCTGACGAGGTTGATCGCGCCGGTCGGCGCGGTGCGGCCGTTGTCGGTGCCGGCCGGGCCCTTGGCGACTTCGATCTGCTCGAGGTTGAACACGTCGCGCGAGACCGAACCCATGTCGCGCACGCCGTCGACGAAGATGCTGGACGAGGAATCGAAGCCGCGCATGTAGATCGCATCGCCGGTCGTGGTGTTGCCGTTCTCGCCGGCATAGAAGGTGCCCACGCCGGGGCTGTTGCGCAGCGCTTCGGTCAGGCTGGTAGCGCCCTGCTCGTTGAACAGGTCGGCGCCGATCACCTGGATCGTCTGGGTGGTGTCGAGCAACGGCTGGGTGAACTTGGGCGAAGACACCTTGTCGGCGGTGTAGCGCAACGGCGCGTCTCCGACCACCTCGACATTGCCCAGGGTCTTGGTCTGGTCGTCGGCCGACGGACCATTGGCCGCGTCCTGGGCCGAAGCCGCGAGGGGGGCGGCCAGGGCCATGCCGGCAAGGAGCGCTGCGGCGAGCGGGGCGGGGGCGAGGGTCGTCGGTGCGGCGTGCTTGCGACGCTTGATGTGAGCCATGGGGGAGGAAACGTCCTTGAAGGTTGGGGGTATGGCCGAGGCCAGGTCCCCATTGTATTAGCGAATGCGAATGATTCGCAATACCACTCCGATCAACCCCGATCGTCCCGGGTCCAGACCGCATCGTCCTCCACCTTCACCGGGAACTTCACCGCCGGCGAATACGCCGGCGGATTCAGCGCGCGCCCGTCGCGGACGTCGAACTTCGAGCCATGCAGCACGCACTCGATGGTGGCTTCCTCGCCGTCGAAACAGCCGGCCGAGAGCTCGAAATCCTCATGGCTGCAGCGGTCCTCGAGCGCGTAATAGTCGCCGTCGTAGTTGACCACCAGGATCGCGGTGTCGCCGTCCCAGGCCACCGTCGACTCGCCGGGGAGCAGCTCGGAAGTGGCGCACACGCGGATCCAGGCCGTGGACATGTCAGAGCGCCTTCTCGAGGACTTCGAAGCGCAGGTCGTCGCGCCTGGGCAGGCCGAAACGCGGGTCCACGGCGGGGAAGGGTTTCTTGGTGCCTGTGCGGCGGTAACCGCGGCGCTCGTACCAGGCGATCAGGTCCTCGCGCAGGTCGATCACGGTCATGCGCATCATCGGCAGGCTCCAGTCGTGGCGGACGGCGCGCTCGGCCTCGGCCAGGATCGCCTTGCCGAGGCCGGCGGCCTGCCGTTGCGGGTCCACGGCGAACATGCCGAAGTAACCGGCGCCGTCTTCGATCGCGATGTGCGCGCAACCCAGGAGCCTGCCGTCGCGCTCGGCGAGCAGGACACGGCTTGCGGGGCGCTGGATGTCGCCGCGCAGCACCTCGGGATCGATGCGGTTGCCGTCGAGCAGGTCGGCTTCGGTGGTCCAGCCGGCGCGGCTGGATTCGCCGCGGTAGGCCGACGTCACCAGGACGACCAGTCCGGGGATGTCGTCGACAGTGGCATCGCGGAAGTCGAGCCTGGTGTCGGTGACGGTGGTCATGCGAGCAGCTTGCGGACCTTGCGCAGGGCGGCGATGAAGACGTCGATCTCGTCGTGGGTATTGTAGAACGCGAGCGAGGCGCGACAGGTCGCGGGGACGCCGTAGAAGTCCATCAGCGGGTGCGCGCAGTGATGGCCGGAGCGCACCGCCACGCCTTCCAGGTCGAGCAGGGTGGCCAGGTCGTGGCCGTGCGCGCCCTCGAGCAGGAACGAGACCACCGCCGCCTTGCCCGGCGCGTTGCCGATGATGCGCAGGCCTTCGACCTTGTCCATCTCTTCGGCCAAATGGGCGAGCAGTTCCTGTTCGCGCGCGGCGATGTTGTCCATGCCCAGCGCTTCGAGGTAATCGACCGCGGCACCGAGGCCGATGTGGCCGGCGATGTTCGGGGTCCCGGCCTCGAAGCGGTGCGGGGCGTCATTGAAGGTGGTGCCGTCGAAGCTGACGCGGCGGATCATCTCGCCGCCGCCGAGGAACGGCGGCATTGCCTGCAGGTGCTCGCGTCGCGCCCACAGCGCGCCGGTACCGGTCGGGCCGCACATCTTGTGCCCGGTCAGCGCATAGAAGTCGCAGCCGATCGCGGCGACGTCCACCGCCATGTGCGGCAGCGCCTGCGAACCGTCGACCATGGTGACGACGCCGCGCTTGCGTGCCATGCGGCAGATCTCGCGCACCGGATTGACCGTGCCCAGCACGTTGGAGACGTGGGTGACGGCGAGGAGTTTGACCTCGCCGGTCATCGCCCTTTCCAGCGCCTCCAGGTCGAGCACGCCGTCGGGCGTGATTTCGGCAACCTTGATGCTGGCGCCGGTGCGTTCGGCGACCAGTTGCCAGGGCACGATATTGGCGTGGTGCTCCATGCGGGTGACCAGGATCGCATCGCCCGGCTGCAGCCGCGGCAGCGCCCACGAGTACGCGACCAGGTTGATCGCGAAGGTGGTGCCGCTGGCCAGGACCAGTTCGTCGCCGCGCACGTTCAAATGCCTGGCGAGCTTGCCGCGTGCGGCCTCGTAGGCTTCGGTCGCTTCGCTGCCGAGCGCATGCACGGCGCGGCTGACGTTGGCGTTGTGGCGGCGGTAGAAGTCGTCGGTGGCGGCGATGACCGAGGCGGGCTTCTGCCCGGTGTTGGCCGAATCCAGGTACACCAGCGGCTTGCCATGGACTTCGCGCTCGAGCAGCGGGAAGTCCTTGCGCACGGCTGCCCAGTCGATGCTCATGCCTCGCCTTCCAGCGCCAGCAGCGCATGGTCGAGGCGATCGGACAGCATTGCCCGGACCGCATCGTCGTCGACTACCGCCAAGGCCTCGCGGCAGAACGCCACGGTCAGCAGGCGGCGTGCGTCGTCTTCGGGCAGGCCGCGGCTGCGCAGGTAGAACATCGCAGTGGGGTCGAGCTGGCCCACGGTGGCGCCGTGCGCGGCCTTGACCTCGTCGGCATGGATCACCAGTACCGGCTGGCTGTCGACTTCGGCCTGGTCGGACAGCAGCAGGTTCTTGCTGGACAGGTTGGCATCACTGCCGTCGGCGCCGGCACGGATGGTGATGCCACCGTGGAAGACCGCGCGGCTGCGGTCGGCGGCGATGCCGCGCCATGTCAGGTTGCAGGCGGTATTGCCGGCGATATGCTCGATGCCCAGGCGGGTGTCGAGATGGCGGCGGCCGCGCCCCAGTTGCACGCCGTTGGCGACCAGCATCGCGCCTTCGCCTTCCAGGCGCACGTTGAGCTCGTGTCGCGACAGCCCGGCGCCGAATTCCAGGTCCAGGCGATGGTATTGCGCGTCGCGCGCGAGCACCGCGTCGGTGCGTGCCACGAGGGTCGCCCGTTGCGATTCGTCCTGACGCCGCAGGTGGCGCAGCACCGCGCCGGCGGCGAGGTGGACGTGCACCAGCACGTTGCCGAGGTTGCCGTGGTCGCCGCTGCCCAGGTGGTGCTCGACCACGGTGGCTTCGGCGCCGCGGCGCAGTTCGATGAGATTGCGGACGTGGCTGGCAACATCAGGGCCAGCAGCGTCGTTGTCGCCGGCTTTTACGCCGATGAACACCAGATGCAGCGGCTCGGCCAAACGGGTGTTCTCGGCCATGCGCAGGATCGCGCCGTCGCTGGCCAGGGCCGCATTGAGCCGGGCGAAGACCTCGTCGACGCGATCGTAGCGGCGCTGCATGAAATTGGCCGCGCGCGGATCCGGATCGGCCAGCGCTTCGGGCAGGGCCAGCAGCTGCACGCCGGATGGCAGCGACGCAAGGTCCGAGTGCGCGGCGTCGTAACGGCCGTTGACGAAGACCATGCGCGGCGCAGGAATGCCATCGAGCAGTGCCGTGTCGAAACTCGCCGCGGTGGCTGCCGGAGCGAAGCTGCGCCGGTCCAGTGCGCGCAGCGGCGTGTACTTCCACGCCTCGCTGCGGGCGAGCGGCAGGCCGTCGCGCAAGGCTGCGTCCAGCGCCGCGCGGCGCACGGCGTCGCCCTCGAAACCGGCCGCGAGCGAGTCGAGCAGCGCGCTCATGCGGTGGCGGCTCCCGGTGCGACCCGGTCGCGGAGCCATGCATAGCCGTGGGCTTCGAGCTCCAGCGCCAGTTCCGGGCCACCGCTCTCGACGATGCGGCCGTCGGCCAACACATGCACCACGTCCGGCTTGATGTAGTCGAGCAGGCGCTGGTAGTGGGTGATCACCAGGAAGGCGCGATCCGGCGAGCGCAGCGCATTCACGCCTTCGGCCACCGTCTTCAGCGCATCGATGTCCAGGCCCGAATCGGTTTCGTCGAGGATCGCGAGCTTCGGCGCCAGCACCGCGAGCTGGAAGATCTCGTTGCGCTTCTTCTCGCCGCCCGAGAACCCCTCGTTGACGCCGCGCTGCAAAAGGCGGTCGTCCAGGTGCAGCACGGAGAGCTTCTCGCGCACTTTCTTCAGGAACTGCATCGAGTCCAGCTCGGCTTCGCCGCGCGCCCGGCGCTGGGCGTTGAGCGCTGCGCGCAGGAAGTAGGTGTTGTTCACGCCCGGGATCTCGACCGGGTACTGGAACGCCAGGAACACCCCGTCGGCGGCGCGCTCCTCGGGCGCGCGCTCGAGCAGGTCGCGGCCCTCGAACGAGACCGTGCCGGCGGTGACTTCGTAGCCCTCGCGCCCGGCGATGATGTTGCCCAGCGTCGACTTGCCCGCGCCGTTGGGGCCCATGATCGCGTGCACTTCGCCCGGCTTCACCTCGAGGGTGAGGCCCTTGAGGATTTCGCGGCCGTTGATGCTTGCGTGGAGGTTGTCAATTTTCAGCATGGTGTCCAATTTCCTGGTTGCCCTCATCCGCCCCTTGCGGGGCACCTTCTCCCGCAGGCGGGAGAAGGATGTGCGTCAGCCGACCGCGCCTTCGAGCGAGACTTCAAGCAGCTTCTTGGCTTCGACGGCGAACTCCATCGGCAGTTCGCGGAACACCTGCTTGCAGAAACCGTCGACGATCATCGATACCGCGTCTTCCTCGCCGATGCCGCGGCTGCGGCAGTAGAACAGCTGGTCGTCGCTGATCTTGGAAGTGGTCGCTTCGTGCTCGACCGTCGCCGACGGCTGCTTGACCTCGATGTAGGGGAAGGTGTGCGCCCCGCACTGCTTGCCGATCAGCAGCGAGTCGCACTGGGTGTGGTTGCGCGCGCCTTCGGCCGAACGCTCGACCTTGACCAGGCCGCGATAGGAGTTCTGCCCGTGGCCCGCGCTGATGCCCTTGCTCACGATCTTCGACTTGGTGCGCTTGCCGACGTGGATCATCTTGGTGCCGGTATCGGCCTGCTGGCGGTGGTGGGTCAGGGCCACCGAGTGGAACTCGCCGACCGAATCGTCGCCCAGCAGCACGCAGGACGGATACTTCCAGGTGATCGCCGACCCGGTTTCGACCTGGGTCCACACCACCTTGCTGCGCGCGCCTCGGCACTCGGCGCGCTTGGTCACGAAGTTGTAGATGCCGCCGACGCCATTCTCGTCGCCGGGATACCAGTTCTGGACGGTCGAATACTTGATGTTCGCGTCTTCCAGCGCGACCAGTTCGACCACCGCGGCATGCAGCTGGTTCTCGTCGCGCATCGGCGCGGTGCAACCTTCCAGGTAGGACACCTCTGCGCGGTCCTCGCAGATGATCAGGGTGCGCTCGAACTGGCCGGTGTGGCCGGCGTTGATGCGGAAGTAGGTGCTCAGTTCCATCGGGCAGCGCACGCCCTCGGGGATGAACACGAACGAGCCGTCCGAGAACACCGCAGAATTCAGCGCGGCGAAGTAGTTGTCGCCGGTCGGCACCACCGAACCCAGGTACTGCTTCACCAGGTCCGGATGCTCCTTGATGGCCTCGGACATCGAGCAGAAGATGACGCCCTTCTCGGCCAGCTCCTTGCGGAACGTGGTGCCGACGGACACCGAGTCGAACACCGCATCCACCGCCACGCCGGCCAGTTTTGCCCGCTCGTGCAGCGGCACGCCGAGCTTGTCGTAGGTGTCCAGCAGTTCCTGCGGGACTTCATCCAGCGACTTGTACTTGGGTCCCTTGGGCGCGGAGTAGTAGCTGATCGCCTGGAAGTCGATCGGCGCGATCCGGAGCTTGGCCCAGTGCGGCACCGGCATCGTCAGCCAGTGGCGGTACGCGGCCAGGCGCCAGTCGGTCATCCATTCGGGCTCATCCTTCAGCGCCGACAACGCGCGGATGATGTCCTCCGACAGGCCCGGCGGCAGCGAGTCGGACTCGATGTCGGTAATGAAGCCGGCGTCGTAGCGACGACCCAGCTGCTCCAGGATCTCGGCGTTTTCGGGGGCGTTGCTCATGCTTCCTCGGCCATCTGGGCCAGGGTCACGCCGCGCAGCGCGTCGGCGACCACGTCGTTGATGCGGCGCCAGTTGGCACGCACGCCGCAGGACTGCTCGATGCCGCAATTGCCGGCGTGCAGGCTGCATTCGGTCATGCCCAGCGGTCCTTCCATCGCTTCCACTATCTCGACCAGGCTGATGTCTGCGGCAGCGCGGACCAGGCGATAACCACCGCCCGCGCCGCGGAATCCCTCGACCAGTCCCGCCTGCGCCAGCGGCTTGAGCACCCTGGCCACGGTCGTGACTTCCAGCCCGGCGGCATCGGCCAGTTCGACCGCGCTGAGCACGGCCTGGGGTCGCGCGGCGAGCACGGTCAGGACGACGGTGGCGTAGTCGGTGAGGCGGGTGACGCGAAGCACGGAAGCGGGTCCTGTTTAATAGGACCGAAATTGTACTATATGACGGCTTCACCGGATACGGGCGACAATGGCTGCTTATCCCAGCGTGAGAGAAGGCATGCCCCGCAAAGTCGCCGCCCGCAAGTCCAGCATCCACGGCAACGGCGTTTTCGCCCTCGCCCCGATCGCCAAGGGCGAACGCATCATCGAATACAAGGGCAAGCGCCGCACCCACGAAGAGGTGGACAACGACGACAGCGGCGACGTCGAAAGCGGCCATACCTTCCTGTTCACCCTCAACGACGAATACGTCATCGACGCCAACCATGGCGGCAACAGCGCGCGCTGGATCAACACCAGCTGCGACCCGAACTGCGAGGCGGTGCTGGAAGAGGACGACGACGAGCCGAAGAAGTCGAAGGTCTTCATCGAGGCGATCCGTGCGATCAAGCCGGGCGAGGAGCTGACCTACGACTACGGCATCACCCTGGACGAGAAGCACACCAAGCGCCTGAAGCAGATCTGGGCCTGCCATTGCGGCTCGAAGAAGTGCACGGGGACCATGCTCCGGCCCAAGGCCTAGATGTGCGGGAGGGGTCGATGGTCGCATGACCAACGACCCTGTCGTTGCGGCAGGCAGGTCTCCATATTGCGCGGACTTTCATGATGGAAACGCGCATGCGAGACACCACCACGGGGTTTTGTTGTTTGCTCATGGCCGCACTGCTGGTCCCGGGGGTGTCCGCGGCATCCGGGGCGTCCGCGGAATCGGCGGCGAAGCCTGTGGCAGTGCTCAAGCTCGAGCCGTATCGCAAGACCGTTGCGGTACGCGTGCTGGCCAATGGCAAACCGGGGTTGTTCGCGCTCGACACCGCCGGCGGCACCACCGTCGTGTCCCCCGACTATGCGGAATCGGCTGGTTGCCAGCCGTGGGGACGCATGGTCGGGTTCCAGATGACGGGCAACCGGCTGGAAATGCCGCGTTGCGACGACTTCGGCTTCAGCGTGGATGGACATCCACTGCGCGCGGCGAGCGCGGGCGTGCTCGACATCGCCCCGCTCATCGCCAAGGGTGCCGCGCCGATCGAAGGTTCCCTGGCGCTCGACGCGTTCGATGGCCAGACGATCAGCATCGACTTCGCTGGCGGACAACTGGTGGTCGAATCGCCGGACAGCGCCAAACTACGCATCGCGGACGCGCGCGAGCTGCCGATGCGGCTGGTGCGCGAGGGCGGGGTGGCGCTGGCGGTGATGGTCGAAGTCCCGACGTCGCAGGGCATCGTCCGCTTCGAGCTGGACAGCGGCAACGGCGGTACGATCCTGGTGTCGAAGCCGTATGCGGCGCTGTTCGGCCTCGACCCCGAAGCCCCCGGGCCACAGCAAGGGGCCTTCGAGATCGCGCCCGGCATCCGCGCCGAAGCCCTGATGTTCACGCCTGACCTCACCATCGACGGCAACATCGGCATGCCGTTCCTGAAGGACTGGATCGTGACGCTGGACCTCGCCGCGGGTCGGTTGTGGATCCAGCCGACCCGCGCGACGCCGCCGGCGGGGATGGGTATCCCACCGCCGTTGCCTTGAATAGCCGAAAGGTTGCAATGACCAATGCCAGTCGGCGGACGGGGGCCAGATCGCTAGTGTGGAAGCCATCCTCCCAAGTGACGGTCCCATGCGCAGCCGATTGTCCTGTTTCGTCCTCCTCGTCGCCCTGGCCGCGCCCGCCTGGGCCGTCGACATCGACGGCCGCATCGATCCGGCCGAATGGCAGGGCGCCCGCCACGTCACCGACTTCAAGCTGGTCGAGCCGCTGACCCGGGCGGCGTCGCCGTACCCGACCGAAGCCTGGGTACTGGCCACCCCCGAAGGCCTGGCCATCGGCTTTCGCAACACCCAGCCGGCCAGCGTGCCGCGCACCTACCAGCGCACCCGGCGGGACGAGGACGCCCAGGTCGACCGGATCAACCTGATGGTCGACTTCGACGGCGACGGCCGCAGCGGATACAACTTCACCGTCACCATCACCGACGGCATCACCGATGCCACCATCACCAACGAATCGCAGTTCAACAGCGACTGGGACGGCCACTGGCAGCATGCCGTCAGCGAGGACGGCGACACCTGGTCGGCGGAGATGCTGATCCCCTGGTACATCGCGCCGATGCGCAAGGGCGTCGACGGCCAGCGCACGATGGGCATCTACCTGGATCGCGTCGTGGGCGTCACCGGCGAGCGCGTCGCCTGGCCGGCGGCCAGCTACACCCTGCCGCGCTTCATGTCGGACTTCACCCCGGTCACGGTCCCGGTCCACAGCCAGTCGTTGCTGGCGGTCACCCCGTACGTGGTCGGCGGTTACGACAACATCGGCAGGCGCAGCGACTTCGACGCCGGC
This sequence comes from Pseudomonadota bacterium, assembly GCA_030852515.1. Taxonomy (GTDB): domain Bacteria; phylum Pseudomonadota; class Gammaproteobacteria; order Xanthomonadales; family Xanthomonadaceae; genus Cognatiluteimonas. The sequence continues at coordinate 7,830 of JALYWW010000039.1, read as the reverse complement.
GCCGACATCGTGTGGAAGCCCAACGGCCAGACCCAGCTCACCGCCACCATCAACCCGGACTTCGGCCAGGTCGAGAGCGACGACCTGGTGGTGAACTTCGACGCCAACGAGACCTTCTTCAGCGACAAGCGGCCGTTCTTCACCGAGAACCAGGGCATCTTCGACTTCGGCACGCCGTCGGACTTCAGCCAGCTGCTGTACACGCGTCGCGTCGGCGGTCCGGCCGACGACGGCAGCGGCCCCGGCGACATCACCGCCGCGGTCAAGCTCAATGGCAGCCTGGGCAGCTACAAGTACGGGTTGTTCGTGGCCGAGGAGGGCGACGATGCCGGGCGTTCGTTCCGCGCCGCGCGCGTGGTCCGCGATTTCGAGAAGCAGAACGTCGGCATGATGCTGACCCAGGTCGAGCATCCGTTCCTGGACCGCGATGCGATGGTGCTTGGCGTCGACCACAACTGGCGCCCGACCGCGCGCTGGAACATCCAGACCCGCCTGATCGGCAGCCAGGTCGATGAAGCCGGTGACACCGTGCGCGGCAGCGGCGGCACGGTCTGGGCGGATTACAACTTCGACAACGGCTGGCGCTCGCAGTGGATCGTGATGCATTTCGGCGACGAGCTGGAGATCAACGACTTCGGCTACCTGTCCCGCGCCAACCTCAACTATGCGCACTGGCAGGTTTCGCGCCGCTACACCGACATGCCGGAAACGTCGGCCTACTCGTCGCACGAATGGCGCTGGCGCGTCAGCGGCACCGACAACGACCATGGCCTGGACCTGCAGCGGCAATTCCGCGTCAACCGCCAGAGCGTACGCCGCGACGGCGGCCGGGAATACATCCAGCTGAACGTCAACGCGCCTGGACATGACGACCGCATCCTGCGCGGCAACGGCATCCTCGCCGTACCCACGCACTTCAACGCGTTCTGGGAACGCTCGCGCCCACGCAAGGGCAACTGGGAGTTGTACGGCAGCATCAGCGCCTACCGGGGCGGGCTCGGCGACGACCGCAAGCTCGGTTACACCGTGAAGTTCACCCCGACCTATTTCATCAGCGATGCGTTCAGCGTGTTCGTATCGACCTACTACGACAGCGACCCGCAATGGTCCATCTGGCAGCGCGAGAACCTGGTCGGAAGCTTCGATGCCGAGCAGGCGCAGATCGACGCCGGACTCAACTGGACGCTGGGAGACCGCCAGGAGTTGCGGGTCAAGTTGCAGGCGATTGGCCTGGACGCGAGCCTGCACCAGGCGTGGCGCGTAATGGCCGACGGCACACCGGTGCCGGTGGACGACGATGTCGAGGACTTCAGCCTGCGCAACCTGGGCTTCCAGGTGCGCTATCGCTATGAGATTGCGCCGCTGTCCGACTTCTACATCGTCTACGGCCGTGGCGGCTACATGCTCGACGAGTTCTCGCGCAGCGAAGGCAAGCAGCTGTCGGACGCGTTCTCGCTGCGCGACAGCGAGCAGCTGGTGGTGAAGCTGAGCTATCGGTTCGAGCTGTAGGGGGTCGCGGCTTCCGCCGCTCCTACCGGACTTCGCGGATGTCGGCGGAGGAGATGCGCCAGGCGCGCTGTTCGGCACTGGCGCCATCGACGACGGCGCAGCGCAGCGTGTAGCTGCCGACGTAGCGATGCACGCTGCCATCGCTGCCGGTGGTGCTGACCGAGACCGGCACTTCGATGTAACGCGAGCCCGCCGCCGGTTCGATCCTGCCCGGCGTGCCGGGTTCGGCCGCCACCGCCGCGGTATCGGCGAATCCGGCAGCGAACTGCTCCAGGGTCTGTCCGCTCGCTTCCCCGCGGCCCGACCACAATGCATATGCGCGCGCATGGTCGCGCGCGGCGATCGCGGCGTAGTAATCGCGCAACACCGCGACCGCGTCGGCAGCAGCCGGCTCGCCGGGTGCAGCCTCGATCGACAGGTCGGGGACCGGCACCATTTCGCCGCCGGCATCCATTTCGAACTCGGGTTCCGGCTCGGGCGGCGGGCCGATCGTGCCGGGACCTGGTTCGTCCGGCATCCCGGTCACCGAGCCGCGCTCGGGTTCGGGTCGTGGCAGGGCCGCATCGACCACGGCGGGATCGTCGCTGGTGGCGGCGCGTTCGCGATCGCAGGCCGGCAAGGCGACGCAAAACAACAGCAGGGCGGGAAACAGATTGCGTTTCATGGCGTCAGGATCGCGCTCGGGCGGTGAACGGGGTGAAACGAAAAAGGCCGGAATCCCGGGGGATTCCAGCCTTTTCCGGGCAGGGCGGCAAGCCGCCCCGTCAGGCGAAGCAGATCAGGACGCGGCGTCCTTGAGCTTCTTCAGCGGACGCACCTTGACCTTGACCGAAGCCGGCTTGGCGGCGAACCACTGCTCTTCCTTGGTGAACGGGTTGATGCCCTTGCGCTTCGGCTTGGCCGGCACGTTGACGGCGGTGATCTTCAGCAGGCCCGGCAGGGTGAACGAGCCGAAGCCCTTCTTGCTGACCGAACCGTGCACCGCGTTCTCGAGCGAACCCAGCACCGCGCGCACGTCGCGCGAAGCAACGCCGGTAGCGTCGGAGATGTATGCAACCAGCCCGGACTTGCCCAGGGCTTCCTTGATCGGCTTCGGTGCGGCCGGCTTGGCAGCGGCGGCTTTCTTCGGAGCGGCCTTCTTTGTCACCTTCTTCTTCGCCATATGTGTCCTGTGTTGCTCTAGGTTGATCGGAGTGTGTTTGGAAAATCGGTGCCTGGAAATCCCCTGGGCAAGGCGGAATGTAGGGCATGTACGAGCCGACGCCAAGTCCTTTCATCGCTTTTTTCATGGCTTATTCGCTGACCGCCGGCCACGGGGGGCGGCCAGCGGGCGCTCATTCGTCGTCGTGGTGTGGCTTGAAGGCCTCGACCAGCTTCTGCTGCACTTGTGCAGGAACCGGTTCGTAGTGACTGAAATCCAACGAGTAACGCCCGCGCCCGGCGGTCACCGACTTGAGCTCGGCGGCATAGCCCTCGAGTTCGGACAGCGGCACCTGCGCCTTGACCACGATCCCTCCGCCGCGCGCCGAATCGGTGCCGCTGATGCGCGCCCGCTTGGCCGCCAGGCCGCCGCTGATGTCGCCCATGTGCTGTTCCGGCGCGGACACTTCCAGTTCCACGATCGGCTCCAGCACCTGCGGCCGGGCCCTGGAAATGGCGTCCAGGAAGGCCTTCTTGCCTGCCGCGACGAACGCCACTTCCTTGCTGTCGACGCTGTGGTACTTGCCGTCGTAGACGGTCACGCGCACGTCCTGCAGCGGGTATCCGGCGATCGCGCCGCCGGCCATCACCTGGCGCACGCCCTTCTCGACGGCGGGGATGAACTGGCCGGGGATGGTGCCGCCCTTGACCTCGTCGGTGAACTCGAAACCGGCGCCGCGCGGCAGCGGTTCGACCCGCAGGAACACCTCGCCGAACTGGCCGGCGCCGCCGGTCTGCTTCTTGTGCCGGTGATGGCCGTCGGCCTTGCCGCCGATGGTTTCGCGATAGGCGATGCGCGGTGGCCGGGTTTTGACCTCGACGCCGTATCTCTCTTTCAGGCGCTGCAGCATCACCCGAAGGTGGAGGTCCGACAGCCCGCGCAACACGGTCTCGTTGAGCTCGGCGTTGTGCTCGACCGCGAACGCCGGATCTTCCTCGGCCAGCTTGTGCAATGCGGTCGCCAGTTTCTGCTCCTGGCCCTTGCTCGCTGCTTCCACCGCCAGCCCGAACATCGGCGCGGGAAACGCCAGCGGCGCCAGGTGGAGGTGGTCTTCCTCATGGCTGTCGTGGAGCACGGCGTCGAAATGCAGATCCTCGACCTTGGCGACCGCGGCGATGTCGCCGGGTACCGCCCGCTCGATCTCGACGTGGTCCTTGCCCTGGAGCTTGAACAGGTGCGCGACCTTGAACGGCTTGCGGCCGTCGCCGACGAACAGCTGCGAGTCCTTGCGCACCGTCCCCTGGTGGACGCGGAACACGCCCATCTTGCCGACGAACGGGTCGTTGGCGATGCGGAACACGTTGGCGATCACGTGCGCGGCCGGGTCGGGCGTCGACTGGATCGGCGTGGCCTCATCGCCGCTGCCCTTGAGGAAGGGCGGCGGGTTGCCTTCGCCCGGGTGCGGCAACAGGCGTGCGGCGATGTCCAGCAACGCCTTCACGCCGACGCCGCTGCGCGCCGAGACGAAGCACACCGGTACCAGGTGGCCTTCGCGCAGGCACTGCTCGAAGGCGTCGTGAAGCTCCTGCCCGGACAGGCCGCCCTCGCCGAGGTCGAGGAAATGGTCCATCACCGTCTCGTTGACCTCGACCACCTGGTCGATGATCTTGCGGTGCCAGTCGGCCACGGCGCCGGCATCGCTGGTTTCGGTCGAAGTGGCGGCGCCGGCGCCGAAACAGTCGATCACGCGCTTGCCGCCGTCGGCGGGCAGGTTGAGCGGCAGCAGTTCGGGCCCGAATTCCTCGCGCAGCGCGTCGAGCAACTGCGCGGCATCGGCGCCTGCCTGGTCGATCCGGTTGACCACCACGATCCGGCACAGGTTGCGCGCGCGGGCATGTTCCATCATCCGGCGCGTGCCATGACCGATGCCGCCATCGGCGTCGACCACGATCGCGACGCTTTCCACCGCCGCCAGGGCCGACAGGGTCGGGCCGCGGAAGTCGGGATAGCCGGGGGTGTCGATCAGGTTGAGGTGCATGCCGCCAACGTCGATGCTGGCGATCGCCGCGTCGATCGAATGGCCGCGCTCCTTCTCGATCGGATCGTGGTCGGAGGCGGTATTGCCACGTTCGATGCTGCCTGCTGCCTGGAGGGCGCCGCCGGCATGCAGCAGGGCTTCGAACAGGGTGGTCTTGCCGGCGCCGGGATGGCCTGCGAGGGCCACGTTGCGGATCTGCGGTGTCGTGTACGACATGAGGCTGGCTCCACGTCCACGGGTAGACAAGCCTCCTGCAGGCGCCGGCACGGGTCAAGCCGCAACGCGGCGGCAACACCGGGGCGCGTACGCTGGTCCTCCCGCAAACGACCAAGGAGCCACGCAATGGGCATTTCGCGCCACGCCACCGCGCACTGGGAGGGCGACCTCAAGACCGGCCAGGGCAAGCTCAGCACGCCCCAGAGCGGGCTGATGGCCGACACCCCCTACGGGTTCAACACCCGTTTCGGCGACCGCAAGGGGGTCAATCCGGAAGAGCTCATCGCCGCCGCGCACGCCGGCTGCTTCACCATGGCGCTGTCGGCCAAGCTGTCCGAGGCCGGGCATGTGCCCAGCGCCCTGGATACCCGCGCCGAGGTCGACCTGTCGACGGAAGGCGGGCCGTCGCTGTCCGCGATCCGGCTCAAGGTGACCGGCACCGTGCCCGGCCTGGACGCCGCGGGCTTCCGCGCGATTGCCGACGACGCCGGCAAGCATTGCCCGGTATCGCGGGCGCTCAGCGCGGTGCCGATTACGGTCGAGGCGGAATTGCGCGACTCGTAGGAGCGGCGGAAGCCGCGATCACCAGTCGAGATTGCCGCGCACCACCGTGCAGGCGCGACCACCGGACCACACGTCGCCGGCAGCATCGACGCTCAGTTCGATGATCGCGTCGTGGCCGACTTCGCGGCCCTGGCTGATGCGGTAGAAGCCGCTGTCGCCGGGGAGCGCATCGCGCTCGGCCAGCCAGGCGGCGAGGGTGGCGTTGGCGGCGCCCGAGGCGGCGTCCTCGAAGCGCGCCGGCGCACCGACAAAGGCGCGTACCGCCAGGTAGTAGACCGGGTCGTCGCTGCGCGCGAACGCGCACACGCCCATGCTGTCGGTGGCCTCGGCCAGGCGCTCGATCGCGTCCCAATCCGGTTTGGCGCTGCGCAGCGCGGCCTCGTCGGCGACTTCGAGCAGCCACCAGCGACGCCCGCCGTCGACCAGTGCCGGCGGCAACCTGCCCAGGGCCAGGCCGGGCACGGTGGCGCGCAGGCGCAGGTCGTCGGGGCTGGCGACTTCGCGCACGCTGGCGCGCGGCGTGCGTACCGCGATCGTGCGTTCGATGCCTTCGCCTTCGACCCGCAGCGGCAGCGAGCCGGCGATGCCCTGCTGGACCAGCATCCCGTCGCGCGTGGAGGCCAGCCCGGCATCGAGCACCGCATGCGCGGTCCCGACGCTGGGATGGCCGGCGAACGGGACTTCCCGGCGCGGGCTGAAAATGCGCAGGCGATAGCTGGCGCCGGCTTCGGTCGGCGGCAGGACGAACGTGGTTTCCGGCAACCGGGTCCAGCGTGCGATCGCCTGCATGGCGTCGTCGTCCAGGCCTTCGGCGTCGAGGACCACGGCGAGGGGATTGCCGGCGCCGGGGCGATCGGCGAAGACGTCGAGCTGGACGTAGGGGCGGGGAGCCATGGGGAGATCGAGGATTAGTCGACTAGAATGCGGGGCCCGCGATTCTACGGGGTTTCCGATCAAAGCCTGCTCACACCGATGACCGCACCCGACCGCTGGTTCGTGCTCAAGTTCGGCGGCACCTCGGTCTCGCGCCGCGAGCGCTGGGACACGATCGGCCGCCTTGCCCGCGAGACCGCCGAACGCGGCGATGCACGCGTGCTGGTGGTCGTGTCGGCGCTGTCCGGTGCGACCAACGAACTGCAGGCGATTGCCAATGCGGCGACAGGCGACGACATCGTTGCCCGCTGCGAAACGCTGGCCGTGCGTCATCGCGCGTTCGCTTCCGAGCTTGGCCTCGACGCCGACACGGTGCTTCGCGCGCGGCTGGAAGCATTGCGCACGCTTGCGACCGACTCCCGCGCCGCGACGCGCGCGCTCGACTGGCAGGCCGAAGTCCTGGCCCAGGGCGAATTGCTGTCGTCGACGCTCGGCGTGGCCTATCTGCAATCCCGGGGACTGGATTTCGGCTGGTGCGATGCGCGCGACTGGCTGGCCGCGATGGCGCTGCCCAACCAGAACGCGTGGTCGATGCGCCTGTCCGCCACCTGCGGGCACCAGGCCGCCGACGGCTGGCGCGAGCGCTTCGCGCGACAGCCCGCGCGCCTGCTGCTGACCCAGGGGTTCATCGCCCGCCACGACGACGGCGGCACCGCGGTGCTCGGTCGCGGCGGTTCCGACACGTCGGCGGCGTGCTTTGGCGCATTGCTCGGCGCGCAACAGGTGGAGATCTGGACCGATGTGCCGGGCATGTTCAGCGCCAACCCGCGCGAAGTGCCGGAGGCACGACTGCTGGCCCGGCTCGATTACGCCGAAGCGCAGGAAATCGCCACCACCGGCGCCAAGGTGCTGCACCCGCGCTCGATCGGTCCGTGCCGCGAGGCGCGGGTGCCGATGGCGATCCTTGACACCTCGCGCCCGGACCTGCCCGGTACCCGCATCGACGCCAGCGCCGCGACCGTGCCGGGAGTCAAGGCGATCAGCCGCCGCAACGGCATCGTGCTGGTGTCGATGGAATCGATCGGCATGTGGCAGCAGGTCGGCTTCCTCGCCGACATCTTCGAGCGCTTCAAGCGCCACGGCCTGTCGATCGACCTGATCGGTTCCTCGGAGACCAACGTCACCGTGTCGCTGGACCCCAGCGACAACCTGGTCAGCGGCAACGTGCTGGAGGCGCTGTCGGCGGACCTGGCCGAGGTGTGCCGGGTCAAGGTGATCGTGCCGTGCGCCGCAATCACCCTGGTCGGGCGCGGCATGCGCTCGATGCTGCATCGCCTGTCCGACATCTGGGCGACCTTCGGCCGCGAGCGCGTGCACCTGGTGTCGCAGTCGTCCAACGACCTCAACCTGACCTTCGTCATCGACGAAGCCGATGCCGAGGGCCTGATGCCGGAACTGCATGCCGAATTGGTGCGCAGCGGCGCGATGC
>JALYWW010000113.1 GCA_030852515.1 Pseudomonadota bacterium | reverse complement strand
AACGCCTGTGCACAACGGACCGAACCGGTCCAGCCGTCGGCTGCGAGCTGCAGGCGCAAGCCCAGCCCTGGCGCGAGGGCGTCATCGGGTGCGCCCGGGGCCAGCCACAGCCAGGGCTGGCCCGGACGCTCGCCCAGCGCCGCGTGCACGCTCGCCAGCTCGCTCCGGAGCAGGGCCTCGCCCGGCAACGTTGCGAACCAGTCGGACGCTAGCGTGGGTTGACCGTGCGTGGAAGGGACAGGCATGGTCGCCATTCTAGGGGCCGCGCCCCGCCGCGAAGCCATCGATGTCGCTGCAGCCGCTGCCCGCCTTCTCCGACAACTACATCTGGACGCTCTCCGGCGCCGATGGCAGAGCCGTGGTCGTGGACCCCGGGGAGGCTGCGCCGGTGCTCGAGGCGGCAAGCCGGGGCCTGCGGCCGGCACTGGTACTGCTGACCCACCACCACGCCGACCACATCGGCGGCTGCGCAGAACTGCTGCGCCACTGGCCCGGCCTGCCGGTGTTCGCACCCGTCGACGAGCGGATCGACCTGCCCTGCACCCGCGTGGGCGAGGGCGACGAGGTCGTGCATGGCGACTGGCGCTTCAGCGTCCTCGGCGTGCCCGGCCACACCCGCAACCACATCGCCTTCCACGGCCATGGCGTGGTGTTCTGCGGCGATACCCTGTTCAGCCTCGGCTGCGGGCGGCTGTTGGACGACCCGACGTTCGAGGGCACGCCCGCGCAGATGCTGGCTTCGCTGGAGCGCCTGGCCTCCCTGCCGGCCGACACGCTCGTCTGCTGCGGGCACGAATACACCCTGGCCAATGCCGCGTTCGCGGCCGCCGCCGATCCCGACAATCCGGCCCTGCGCCGACGCACCGAGGAAGCGACCGCCATGCGCGAACGCCAGTTGCCCACCCTGCCCGCCACCATCGCCGGCGAACGCGCCGCCAATCCGTTCCTGCGCGTGGACAGCGCGCCGGTTCGCGACGCCATCGCGTTGCGCCTCGGCCGTCCCCCGCGCGACCGGGTGGAAACCTTCGCCGAATTGCGGCGCTGGAAGGATGGCTTCAGCGCATGAGGCGGTCGCTCGCAACGACGCTGCTGCTGGTGTTGCCGGGACTGTGGCCGGGGCTCGCGCCGGCAGCGTCGCAACCGGCACCGGTGACGGCGCCCGCTTCCGCTTCCGCGTCCGCGCCGGCACCGCACATGCGCAGCGGCCTGGAGATCTACAGCCGCTTCCGCGACGGGCTCGCCGATCCGGATTGCGACGCGGCCTCCAGCAGCGAGCGCTGGCGCAAGCATTTCGCCGCGGCGCCACAGCGCATGGCACGGCACGACGACGATGCGCTGGCGTTGTTCGGCTACGTCGTCGACGCCCTGCACGAATCGAGCCTGCCGACCGAGTACGCGCTGATTCCCTTCGTGGAAAGCCGCTATCGCCCGGACGCGCGCAGCAAGGGCGGGCCGGCGGGGATGTGGCAGATGATCCGGCTCACCGCGCGCAAGTACAAGATCCCGATGCGCGCCGGTTTCGACGGGCGCCTGTCGCCAGTGGAAGCGACGCGCGCGGCAGTGCGCTATCTCAAGACGCTGCACGGCATGTTCGCCGGCGATTGGCGACTGGCGGCGATGGCCTACAACGCCGGCGAATACCGCGTGTTCGGCGCTCTGCGCCGCAGCGGCCAGGTCGCGCGCAGCGCCGATCCGGAGAAGCTCACCAGCCTGTCGGGGATCACCCGCGCCTACGTGCGCAAGCTGCACGCGCTGTCCTGCCTGCTCGAAGGCAGCCAGGAACACGCCGAATGGATGCAGTCGATCGATCGCGAGGTGCCGGTGCTGGAGATGGCCGAGCTGCCGGCCGGCACGCGCAGCCTGGACGCCTGGTCGCGCGCGACCGGCCGCGACCCGGCGCTGGTGCGACGGCTGAATCCGGCGTTCGCCGATGGCCGCGTCCAGCGCGACCATGGCGTGCAGCGGGTGCTGGCGCCCAGGGCCGCGCCCCGGGCGGTGGCGGCAAGTACACTAGCGCCCTGAGTTCAGACGACAACTTCCAGACAACGGGACGACACCATGGGATTCCTGCAGGGCAAGCGCGCGCTCATCACCGGCATCGCCAGCCAGCGTTCGATCGCCAACGGCATCGCCGAGGCAATGCACCGGGAGGGCGCCGAGCTCGCCCTGACCTACCAGAACGACAAGCTGAAGTCGCGCGTCGAGGATGCCGCGGCCGGGTACGACTCGAAGATCGTGCTGCCGCTGGACGTCGCCGACGACGCCCAGATCGAGGCCTGCTTCAGCGAACTGGGCAAGCACTGGGACGGTTTCGACATCCTCGTGCACTGCATCGCGTACGCGCCGCGCGAGGCGATCGGCGGCGACTTCCTCGACGGGATCAGCCGCGAGAACTTCGCCATCGCCCAGGACATCTCGGCGTATTCGCTGGCGGCATTGGCCAAGGCCGCGCGCCCGCAGATGAAGGGACGCAACGGTGCGATCCTGACCCTGAGCTACCTGGGCGCGATCCGCGCGCTGCAGAACTACAACGTGATGGGCGTGGCCAAGGCCAGCCTCGAATCGACGGTGCGCTACCTGGCGCTGAACCTCGGGCCCGAAGGCACCCGCGTCAACGCGATCTCCGCCGGCCCGATCAAGACCCTCGCCGCTTCGGGCGTGGGCAACTTCCGCAAGATGCTGTCGACGTTCGAGGCCACGTCGCCGTTGCGCCGCAACGTCACCATCGAGGACGTCGGCAATGCCGCGGCGTTCCTGTGCTCGGACCTGGCCGCCGGCATCACCGGCGAAGTCACCTACGTCGACGCCGGCTTCAGCATCGTGGGGATGGCCGGGATCGAGTGATCCCGGGTTTGCGTCGCGCCGTGCCCGGTTACAGCCGGCTCGGTTACAGCCGGCTCAGAGGCGGTCTTCGGCGACCGTGATCTTCATCCGCTTGCGCAGCGCCTTGACCAGCGCGGTGACGTCCTCGTTGCCGACCGACTGGGCCAGCTGCTGCTGCAGCGCGGTGCGCTGCTCGGCGGTGGCCTCGGCGATGTCGCCCGGGATCACCTTGCCCACCTGGAAGGCGACGATGCTGCCGTCGGCCATGGCCAGCTTGCCCAGGCTCGGCTTGCCTTCCCGCGGCGCCGGCACCGCGAAGATCGCGCGGTTGGCTTCGGCGTCGGGCAGCGGCAGGCCACGCGGCATCGACGGCATGTCGGTGACGGCGAGCTGGCGCGCTTCGGCGGCTTCGGCAAAGGGCTTGCCGGCGCGGACTTCGGCGAGCATGGCTTCGGCAGCGGCTTCGGCAGCCTTCGCGGCGCGGTCGCGACGGATCGCGGCGATCACCCGGCCGCCCACCTGGGCCAGCGGTTCGACCTGTTCGGGCTGGTGCTCGGCGACCCGGATCAGGATGCTGTGGTTGGTCCCGACTTCGATCGGGTCGCTGACGGTGCCGTCCTGGACCAGCACTTCGGAGAAGGCGGCGCGCTGCACGGCGGCATTGGAGAACAGGCCGCCCGGCACGGCGCCACGCACCAGCTTGCCGCTGCGCTTCACCTCCAGGCCGACCGCGTTCGCGGCCTCGCCCAGCGAAGTCGGGTTGCGATAAACCTGGTCGACGAGCTTGCCTGTGACGTCGTTGAACATGCGCTCGCGATCGGCCGTAGCCTGTTCGGCGAGCAATTGCTCGCGCACCTGCGCGAACGGCGTCTGCCGGCCTTCCTTGACCATGCGCAGCTGGATCACGTGCCAGCCGAAGCTGGTCTTCACCGGCCCGGCGATGCCGCCCTGCTCCATCGCGAACAAAGCTTCCTCGAATGGCTTTTCCATCATCTCCGCGGAGACCCAGCCCAGGTCGCCGCCGGCTTCCTTCGAGCCGGTGTCGTCGGATTCGGCGCGAGCGAGCGCGGCGAAGTCGGCGCCGGGCGCACGCGCCTGCGCTGCGATCTTCTCCGCCCGGGCCTTGGCGGCAGCCTGCGCCTTCTCGTCGGCATCGGCGTCCACGCGCACCAGGATGTGCGACGCCAGGCGCTGCTCTGGCTCGACGAACCTCGCCTGCTCCTGCGCATAGCGCTGGCGCAGGGCCTCTTCGCTGGCCGGCTCGGGCTGCATGGTGCTGCCGTCGACTTCGACGTACTCGAGCACCACGCTCTCGGGCACGCGGTAATCGCTGGCATGGCTGTCGTACCAGGCCTGGATCTCGGCAGCCTCGACCGCGCCGGTGTCGGGTTCGGGCGCCGGCATGACCACGAAGGCGACGTCGCGCTTCTCGCCGATGAGGCGCAGCAGGCGGTCGACTTCGGAGTCGGTGGCGAACGCACTGGCCACCAGCTGGCTGGGAATCAGCACCTGGCCCATGTCCTCGCGCACCAGCTGCTCGAACTCGCGCGGACTGCGTTGCGGCACCTGCGAGGCAAGCGCCATCTGGTACTGCTGCGGATTGAACTTGCCGTCGACCTGGAACGCGGGGATCGATTCGATGGTGTTGCGCACCTGCGCATCGGAGATCGCCACGCCGGTGCGGCCGGACAGGATCCGCAGCACCCGCGTGTCGATCATCTGGTCGACGACATCGCGCTTGTTGGCCTTGTCCTCGAAAGCCCGCGGGTCGAACGCATCGCCCAGCGCCGCGCGCTCCTGCTGGCGGGCCTGCTCGAACCATGTGCGGAATTCGCTGGAATCGATCTCCTCGACTTCCCACAGCATCCGCACCGGCCACCAGTGCGGCGCCGAACGCCACCAGCTCGGCGGCGCCTCGACCTTGGCCACCCAGGTCGCGTTGGACTGGGTCATGTACTGCTCCATCCCGAAGAACGCGAACGGGATGGTGAGCAGCCCCAGCACGGTGCCGGCAATCCAGCCTGAGGTCTTTTCGCGGAGTTTCTGCAGCATTGGGCGTTCGGGTTCGTGACGAAGCCGCGCAGTTTACGCCCAAAAGCAAAGGCCCGCATCGCTGCGGGCCTTCGTTCGAAGCTTTGGAACTAATGGCGGAGTGGACGGGACTCGAACCCGCGACCTCCGGCGTGACAGGCCAGCATTCTAACCAACTGAACTACCACTCCGCGGAGCCGCGCATCATACAGACGGGCCGTAATCCGTGCAACTGCCAACCTGCAACCGACTGGTGGGTGCTGAGGGTTTCGAACCCCCGACCCTCTCCGTGTAAAGGAGACGCTCTACCACTGAGCTAAGCACCCGGGACGGACAGCCGGCCTGGACTCAGTTGACCGCGTCCTTGAGTGCCTTGCCGGCCTTGAAGCCCGGGTTCATCGAGGCGGCGATCTTGATCTCTTCGCCGGTGCGCGGATTGCGACCGGTACGGGCGGCGCGCTTGCGCACGTCGAAAGTACCGAAGCCCACCAGGGTCACGGTGTCGCCCTTCTTCAGGGCACTGGTGATGGTTGCGATGACCGCATCGACCGCACGGCCGGCATCGGCGCGGGACAGATCGGACGCGCCGGCCACGGCTTCGATGAATTCGGCTTTATTCATTGGATTTGGCTCCCTTTGCGGCCGGAATGGCCGCTGGATGTGGGACCGGGTTCCCCGCTGCGCACGGCGCAGGCTCCCGGTCGACGATGCCGCGACGCGGGCGATCGATGCCCAACGCGGTTGCCATCGTTATACCAGCCGCCCCTGCCGGGCGCAACACGGAAAACGAGTCGTGGCGCGGCTTCCAGCGATTTCGCGAGGTGCCGGCG
>JALYWW010000112.1 GCA_030852515.1 Pseudomonadota bacterium | reverse complement strand
CCCTTACACTGGCGGCATGGACGACCCGGGCATCCGCATCCTGCGCGCAGGCGAATACCGCCGAGAACCCTGGCGCAATGGCGCCGGCTGGACCCGGCAGGTGCATGCCGAACCTTCCGCCGACGGCACTGCCGATTGGGATTGGCGGTTGTCGATCGCCGAAATCGACGCCGACGCGCCGTTCTCGGCGTTTCCCGGCGTCGAACGCGAGCTGGTGCTGCTGGAAGGCAACGGCATGCGCCTGCGTTTCGACGGCGGTGAAGTGCATGAGCTGTTGCCGCCGCACGACCGCCTGCGCTTCGCCGGCGAACGCCGCCTGATGGGCGAACTGATCGACGGCCCAACCCGCGACTTCAACCTGATGTGGCGGCGCGATGCGATCGATGCCCGGCTCTGGCACCGGCCACTGGTCGGCACGATGCTGGTGTTCGTCGATCCGGGCGAAACCTGGGCGGTGCACGTGCTGGCCGGGCAGGCCCGGCCCGACGGCAGCCACGATGCATTGCCGATAATGGTGGGCGACACCGCATTGCTGGCTGCCGGCGAGGCGCGCCGGCGGCACATGCTCGAAGGCGGCGGCGAGTTGCTGGTGATGCGGCTCGGCAGACGCCCGGCTCAGTAGACGTCGCGGCGGTAGCGGCGCTCGGCAAGCATCCGCTCGACCTCGGCGTCGCCCAGCGTTTCCCGCAGGACCTTGTCGACGCCCGGGGCCATGCCTTGCAGGCTGCCGCAAACATAGATCGAAGCGCCGCCGGCAACCCACTCGCGCAGCTCCGCGCTTGCGCCGAGCAGCGCGTCCTGCACGTAGCGGTGGGCGCCGTCGTCGCGCGAGAACACCGTGTCCACGCGCTCGATCGCACCTTGCGCGTGCCAGGCTTCGATTTCGTCGCGATGGAACCAGTCGCGATCGGCGTTGCGTTCGCCGAACAGCAGCCAGGTGCGCCGCGCACCCGCGGCCACGCGCGCCTTGAGATGGGCGCGCAAACCGGCGATGCCGGTGCCGTTGCCGACCAGGATCAGCGGGCGATCCGCTGCCGGCGGATGGAAGTTGGGATTGGCGCGGATGCGCACCGCGATCTCGCTGCCGACTTCGGCGTGCTGGCACAGCCAGCCGCTGCCCAGTCCGGGTTTGCCATCGGCGCGGCGCATCTGCCGCACAAGCAGTTGCAGGCTGCAGTCGGCCGGCAGCGAGGAGATCGAGTACTCGCGGTGCGGCAGCGGCTCGAGGCTGTCGGCCAGTGCCTGCAGTTTCGTTGCTGGCGCGACGCTGTCGGGAAGGTGCGAACGCGCCAGCAGGCGCGACAGGGCGATCGGCTCGCCTCCGGACTGGACCATGCCATCGGCCAGGCCATTGCGTTCAAGGAAGGCGGCAATCGCGGTGGCCGGGTTGCACGGTCCGACTTCGGCGATGTCGCCCGCCTGCCACATCGCCTGTCCGTCGGAAGGCGGCGCGAGTTCGATGTGGAAGACCGAGGCGCCCGCGCTGTCGGGATTGAGTTCCCGGCGCTGGCCCAGGCGCCACGCTTCGTACGGCGCCGGCGACCAGTCGGGCAGTTCGGGCGCGTGCGCCAGCAGGCCGAGATGGTGTTGCCAGTGGCGCAGCGCGCCGGGATCGCCATTGTCGACCTCGACCAGGTCGAACAGGGCGGTGGCGCCACTCTTGCGCAACCAGGTGTCGAGCCGACGGCCGAAGCCGCAGAAATGTTCGTACTCGCGATCGCCCAGCGCAAGCACCGCGAACGCCAGATCGGGAAGGGCGGCAGGCTGCGCGAGCACGTCGCGCACGAACGGCAGCGTCGGGTCCGGTGGGTCGCCCTCGCCGGTGGTGCTGGCGATGAACAGCGCACGGCGGAAGCCGGACAGCGCTGCCAGGTCGAGTTCGCCAAGCTCGCGCAATTGCACCTGCAGCCCGGCGCCCGAAAGGGTCGCGGCGGTGCGCGCGGCTAGCTGCTGGGCGAATCCAGTCTGGCTCGCCCACGCAACCAGCCACTGCCGGTCGGACGGATCGCTTGCGTGGCCGGGCGCCGCTTGGGGCGCGACGCGCGGCCGCGATCGCCACAGGATCCAGATGGTGAACCCTGCGTAGGCGAGGAGCGCGGCCACCGCCGCGATCCAGCGGTCCGGACGGGGCGGCGCCGGCCACCACGGTGCGTCGTGCAGCGGCAGGAAAGCGAGCACGAGCGCCAGCAACGCCAGCAACGGCAACCGGTTCATGCCGCGACCGGTTGCGGGAAGGTCGAGGTCGCGCGCACCGCGCAACCGGTACCCGCATCCGGAACGAAACGCGCGGCGATGCCGTTGGCTTCGGCGAAGTCGAACCCTGCGTCGACACCCATCACGGTCAGCGCGGTCGCCCAGGCATCGGCGTGCATGGCGCGCGTGGCGACCACGGTGACGGCTACCGGCGCATGTTCAACCGGTGCGCCGGTGCGCGGATCCAGCGTGTGCGAATAGTGGCGACCGTCGTGTTCGAACTGGTGCCAGTGGAGGCCTGACGTCGCCACCGCGACACCGTCGAGCGCGAGGATGCAGGGCATTGCATCGTCGTCACGGCCGCCTTCGGGAACAGCTTCGACCAGCACCTGCCAGGGCTTGCCATCTGGCTTGCGGCCGAAGCCCGCGAGTTCACCGCCGACATCCACCAGCGCGGCAGCGATCCCGCGCTGCCGCAATGCGGCGGCGACCGCGTCGACGCCATGCCCCTTGGCGATGCCGGACAGGTCCAGCGCGATGCCGCCGGGTTGCAGCAGTGCCGGCGGATCTTCGCGCAGGGCGACATGCCGCCAACCGGTGCGTGCGCGTGCGGAGGCGAGCGTAGCGCCGTCGGGCAGTCGTGATGGAGGGTCGCCAGCCGCGGCCGGGCCGAACCCCCAGGCATCGACCAGTGGACCCACGGTCGGGTCGAAAGCGCCATTGCTGGCTTCGGCGATCTCCAGCGCGCAGCGCAGCACCTCGAGGAACGGTTGCGGCAACGCCTGCCAACTGCCTGCTTCCGCGCGCGCGTGCCGGCTGATGTCCGACTCGCACTCCCAATGGCTCATCTGCGCGACCACCAGGTCGAGCTCGGCCTGGATGCACGCGTGCAACGGGGCCAGGTCGAGCCCTGGCGCGCCCACGACGCTCACGCGCCAGCAGGTGCCCATGGTTTCGCCATACAGGGTGTGGACGACGTCCAAATTGCTGCGGCCGATTTACTGCGGCAGCACTTCCAGCGTGGCGACATAGCCCAGACGACGCTGCTCGGCTTCCGGCAGCGACACCTTCTTGTCCGAGCTGGAAGTTTCGAGCCAGTACATGCCGGCTTCCGGCCAGGTCACCTTGAACTCGCCGTTGGCGTCGGTCGTGGCCTTGATCTCGTCCTGCGCGTTGCGATAGCGGGTGCCGCCGCGCACGATCTCGACCGCGAGGCCGGCCGCGGGCTGGCCGTCGATCTGGAAGCGGAACGTCGCTTCTTCGCCGGCGAACAGGTCGTTGGGATGGGTCACCGGCACGAACTCGAGGCCGGTGCCGTCGGGCGCGAATGCGGTCGTGGTGGGCGAGCCCTTGGTGACGAAGGTTTCCACCCGGCTGATCGACTCGCCGACCGACAGGTCCCTGGCATCCTTCGGCACTTCGGTGGCGAAGGTGGCGGCGTTGCCGCGCCAGCGCTTGGCTTCGCCATCGACGGTGTAGCGGGCGGTCACGTAATCGTTGACGACGCCGATGCGATAGGTGCCTTCCTGCATGAGCTGCAGGTCGAACACGCTACGGTACTTGCCGGTGGCGGCATTGGCGGCGTCGAGCTTGCTGCCGTCGGGCGCGGCGATCACCAGGTTGTCCAGGCGCAGCGGCACGTGGTTGAAGTAAAACAAGTCGTTGGACACCGCGGCGTCGACGGTGATCCAGGGCGCTTCGCCGGCGATCACGGTCTGCGACGGGCGCAACCAGGCCTTGTGCGCGGAAGCGACGGTGGGGAGGGCGGCGGCGATCGCCAGCGCGAGGATGAGGGTGCGTTTCATGCTTGTCTCCAGGAGAAAGGATTGTTCAGGGGGCGATCGAAAGCGTCACGGCACCCAGTTCGCTGCTGCCCTGGGCCTTGCCCGACTGCGCCGTCGCGGCCGGCCACTTGAAGGGGATCTTCAACAGTTCGCGGCCGCCGACTTCGCGCACCGCCTCGACGACCAGGGTGTAGTCCCCCGGCGCCAGCTTCGCCAGGCGCGGGTCGCTGGCATCGATGTTCAGCGCCTGCGTGCCGGCGGGGCGGGTCGGGCCGGTCACGCCGTCGACCGGCAGGTCGAGCATGCGACCGGAGCGCCGCCACCATTGGCGCAGGTCGGGCAGCCATTTGCTGCCCTTGCCCTCGGCGGTGTCCTTCATCATGTACCAGACCGCGAGATCGGCCACGGCCTTGTTGTCGGCACCTTCGATCCAGATCGCGACGTAGGGCCGGTGGTACTCGGCGACCTTCATTCGCGGAATCTCGACATTGACGTCGAAGCCGGTGGCGCCAGCGGGTAGTGCCAGCAGGCCGGTAAGCGCGATCGTCAGGCGTGAGCGCATGGTGGAAACCTCGTTGTCCGGATCAATGGATGAAAAGCAGTGCCAGCAGCACCGGCACCAGCAGGCCGAGGCCGACGTACGGCCAGGTCATGCGTCGCTGCCGCGCATGCATCTGCAGCAGGAACAGGCCGGTGATGGTGAATACCACGCAGGCGACGGCGAAGATGTCGATGAACCAGCCCCAGGCCGGCCCGGCATTGCGACCCTTGTGCAGGTCGTTGAGATAGGAGATCCAGCCGCGATCGGTGCTTTCGTACTCGACCGCGCCGTCCTCGCGCTGGATGCTGAGCCAAGCGTCGGCGCCCGGTCCGGGCATCGACAGATAGACCTCGTCTTCGGACCATTCCGCCGGCTTGCTGCCGATCGATACGACCAGTTCTTCTCCGAGCCAGGCGGCGACGTGCGGAGGCAACGGTGCCGTGCCTTCGGCGCGGTCACCGAGGGCCTGCAGCATCGGCGCCGGCAACGACAACGTTCGGTTCAGCGTGACCGGGCTGCCCTCGATCTTCGCCGCATGATTGAGGGTGATGCCGGTGACCGCGAACAGCAGCATGCCGACCAGGCAGACCGCCGAACTGATCCAGTGCCACTGGTGCAGCGTGCGCAGCCAGAAGCCGCGGCGCTGCTGGCTGCCGGACAGGTCTGGCGGAGTGGCGACCGGGCGCATGCTCAGGTCTCTGCCCAGCGCCGCAGCAGGTTGTGGTAGATGCCGGTGAGCTGCAGCAGCGCCTCGCGGTCGGCGCCGCTGGCGGTCAGCGCCTGGATCGCGGTATCGAGCTTGTACAGCGTCTGCCGCTGCTCGAGGTCGCGGATCATGCTCTGCACCCAGAAGAACGCGGCCACGCGCGCGCCGCGGGTGACCGGTTCGACCCGATGCAGGCTGCTGGACGGGTACACGATCAGGTCGCCGGCGGGCAGTTTCACTTCGTGCTCGCCGTAGGTGTCGTCGACGATCAGTCCGCCGCCGTCGTACTCGTCCGGATCGCACAGGAACAGGGTGCAGGACACGTCGCTGCGCAGGTGCCCGGCCACGTCGCCGGGCGGCAGCGCCATCACCGCGCCGTCGACATGGAATCCGTACTCGCCGCCGCCCTGGTAACGATTGAAGCGCGGCGACAGCGTGCGCAACGGCAATACCGCGGCGAAATACAGCGGGTTGCGCGCGAGCGCGGCAAGCACGAGGGCGCCGAGTTCACGGCGCAGGGGGGAATCTTCCGCCAGCTGCTGGTTGCGCTTGACCTGGGCGCCCTGG
>JALYWW010000008.1 GCA_030852515.1 Pseudomonadota bacterium | reverse complement strand
GAGGCCGCGGTCGGCGCGCTCAAGGCCGGCGCCTTCGACTTCGTCAACAAGCCGGTCGACATCCACGTGCTGCGGCGACTGGTCAACCACGCCCTGGACCTGGGTAAGCGCCGCCGCGAAGCACCCGCGCCGAGCAATGGCCTGGCCCGCCTGCAGGGCAACTCGCCGGCCATGCAGGCGTTGCGCGGCACCGTGGCCAAGGTCGCGCGCAGCCAGGCGCCGATCGCGATCAACGGCGAGTCCGGCGTCGGCAAGGAACTGGTAGCCCGCACCATCCACGCCGAGGGAGGCCGCGCCAAGGGCCCGTTCGTGCCGGTCAACTGCGGTGCGATCCCGGCCGAACTGATGGAAAGCGAATTCTTCGGCCACAAGAAAGGCAGCTTCACCGGCGCCCATGCCGACAAGGCCGGCCTGTTCCAGGCCGCCGACGGCGGCACCCTGTTCCTGGACGAGATCGCCGAGCTGCCGCTGCCGATGCAGGTCAAGCTGCTGCGCGCCATCCAGGAAAAGTCGGTGCGCCCGGTCGGCGCCGCCGCCGAAGTGCCGGTGGACGTGCGCATCCTCAGCGCCACCCACAAGGACCTCGGCACGCTGGTCGCCGGCGGCAGTTTCCGCCACGACCTCTACTACCGCATCAACGTGATCGAACTGCGCGTGCCGCCGCTGCGCGAGCGCCGCGACGACCTGCCGATGCTGGCCGCCGACATCCTCACCCGCCTGGCCCGCGACCAGGGCCGCCCCGCCCCGCAGCTCAGCGACGAAGCACGGGAGGCCCTGCTCGCCTACCTCTTCCCCGGCAACGTCCGCGAACTCGAGAACATCCTCGAGCGCGCCATGGCCCTGGCCGACGGCGAGG
The DNA here is from genome assembly GCA_030852515.1 of Pseudomonadota bacterium. Taxonomy (GTDB): domain Bacteria; phylum Pseudomonadota; class Gammaproteobacteria; order Xanthomonadales; family Xanthomonadaceae; genus Cognatiluteimonas. The sequence goes on along the minus strand of JALYWW010000008.1, from coordinate 43,292 downwards.
CAGTTGGGGCCGACGACCTGGCATTGCCCGCCGGAAGCAGGAGCGGCGGAAGCCGCGACCCAACCCAAGTAGAACCGAGCCATGCTCGGCTGAACGACCCCACCACACCCCCCTCCGCCCTCCCCACCTACATGGAAGACCTCGAGCGCAAAGCCATCGAAAAGGCCCTCCAGGACGCCCGCTACAACAAGACCAAGGCGGCGACGGCGCTGGGGATCACCTTCCGGGCGTTGCGGTACAAGTTGAAGAAGCTGGGTATCGACTGACCAAAAGTGACGCAAAACGTCACCTCCGGCTCGAAGGAGTGACAATTCGCGTCACATCCGGACGCGGCGTCGGAAGCCCTACCGTGACCGCCCTAGCAATTTCATGAATTGGGGTCCCGGACCCGTCCATTGGCACGCAATATGCTTACTATTCGGGTGCACGTGCGAGGCATTGCACGGCTACCGACGGACCGGGGAACCGGCCATGTGGGCACGTGAAACCAACCTCCTAGGGGAGACACCATGAAGAAGATCCAGCAAGGCTTTACCCTGATCGAACTGATGATCGTGATCGCGATCCTCGGCATCCTGATGGCCATCGCCATCCCGGCCTACCAGGACTACACCGTCCGCGCGAAGGTTTCGGAAGGCATGAACCTGGCCGGCGCAGCAAAGCTGGCCGTGGCCGAGACCAAGTCCTCGACCGGCGAGTTCCCGACCGGCAACGCAGCTGCCGGCGTGAGCGACACCATCATCGGCAACAACGTCAGTGGCGTCGTGGTCGGCACCAGCGGCCTGATCACCATCACCTATTCCGGCCCGGCCGAGATCGACAATCAGACCCTGATCCTTGATCCGACCGACACTGGCGGTAGCGTCCGCTGGGACTGCACCCGTACCGGTGCTGGCACCACGGTCGAGAACAAGTACCTGCCGGCCGCGTGCCGTCCGCAGTAACTTGTAACGTTGTTGCTTGAGAAGCCCCCGGAAACGGGGGCTTTTTTCTTGTTGGTGCCACATCTGATACAACCCTTGCCAGATGAGTCTTGATACCGCGCCGGGCATGACCAAGCAGACCGCGCTGCTGACAAGCGCTGCCCTGCTGGTGTTGCTGTTGGCGACGCTTGCCTTGAGCTGGCCAGCACTTACCGGACCATTCCTGTTCGACGACTTCCCCAACTTGCAGCATCTTGCGCTGCTCGGCGGGCACCTGGATTTCCATTCCCTCGCCAACTACATGGCGCAGTACAAGAGCGAACCCGGGCGTCCGTTATCGATGCTCAGTTTTGTTGTGAACGATGCCACTTGGCCCAGCGATCCCTGGGCCTTCAAATACACCAACCTGCAGTTGCACCTATTGATTGGCGTAGTTCTTTTCGGCTTCGCCCGGAGTCTCGCCCGGCTGCACGCCGATGAAGGTCGCTCCAATCTGACGGCACTACTGGCGATGGCCGCATGGCTGCTGCATCCGATGCAGCTATCGACAAGCATGCTGGTAGTCCAGCGCATGACCCAATTGTCGGCTCTGTTCGTATTCGCGAGTCTATGGGGCTATGTCGCAATCGCGAGAGGCGCGAACACGCAATTCCGCTCACTTGGTGCCATCGCCGTACTGGGCGTGGGAACCGTGCTCGCTGTGCTGAGCAAGGAAACGGGCGCCTTGACACCACTGCTGGCCGTCGTGGTCAATGCCACGCTTCTGCGCAGGCACCTTGCCGAGATCCCAGCGATCAATCGCCGCCTCTTGCACTTGGGCACCATGCTCCCAGTGATGCTGCTCCTAGTGGCTATTGCATGGCGGTGGAGCTCACTTACCGGTTATGGCAATCGCGACTTCAGCATGGCCGAGCGCCTACTGACGCAATTCCGGGTTTTATGCAGTTACCTCTACCAAATCGTCTTGCCCAGCCTCGGGGGCGGCGGCATCTACCATGACGACTTCATCGTGTCCCGCGGCCTTATTCAGCCTTGGACGACATTACCGGCAATCATCCTGATTAGCGCACTGGCTTCGGTTGCGCTGTTCCTGCGTCGGCAACTTCCGGTATTAGCGTTCGGGGTGCTGTGGTTCTTGGCTGGGCACCTGCTGGAATCGAGCGTGTTCCCTCTGGAAATCTATTTCGAGCACCGCAATTATCTGCCGATGTTCGGCCCTCTTTTTGCGCTTGCCCTTTGGGGGGCGTGCGCCCGGGCACCATGGGGGCGCCTTGCCATCGCCGCGGCTCTACTCTGGATCATCTTTGCCAGTTGGCTGACCTGGCTACAGGCGCCAATCTGGGGCGACACTCGAAAACTGACAGCAGTCTGGGCGATCGAGCATCCGATGTCTGCCCGGGCTGTCCAACAACGTGCAGAATACCTGGCTCAGCATCGATCCATCGCGCTCGCGGCCGAGACGATGCTAGATGCGTATATGCGTGGCGTGCGGGGTTCCGATTTCCCGGTGCAAGTGCTGAACATGGCATGTGTCAACCAGGATGAGGAACTCGCAAGAACCACTCGTGCATTCGTGCAGAACTCATTAGAATCGGGTAAGTACGACCAGGCCTTGCTGGCGACGATTAGGAAGTTGCGGCTCAAGGCGCAACGGGGAACCTGCCCCTCGATCCTGACCAGCGACGAATGGCTGGCGATGACAACCCGCCTCTTGGCCAACCCCCAATACGCCAAGCGAGCCGCGCGTAAGTACTTGCATGTAGAACGGTCTTACCTATTCCTGCAGCGCCGGGATCTGAACGGGACCATGCGGGAATTGGAGGCAGCTTGGACCGCCGACCCCAGCCCGGACCTCGCCCAACTGATTGCTGCCACCCTTGCCTCCGCTGGGTTGTACGATGAGGCTAGCGTGTGGGCAGATCGGGCGCTGGAGTATCAGGTCGGAGGGTTCAGGGGATGGCTATCGAATGATGATCTTAAATCCCGGCGCCTGAAGGGTGCCCTCGAGGCGGGGAAGTCGAAGCAGAAGCATTAATCGGGGAGTAGGACGAGACGATGGAAAAGGTTGTTTATGTCGGCATGAGCGCCGACTTGGTCCACCCTGGCCACCTCAATATTCTGAAGGTGGCGCAGGAGTACGGCACTGTCGTCGTCGGCCTGCTCACCGATGAGGCGATCGCAAGCTACAAGCGAGTGCCATTCATGGAATTCGAGCAGCGGCGACTTGTCATCGAGAACATCAAGGGCGTCAGCCGTGTTGTTCCCCAGACGACGTTGGATTACGTGCCGAACCTCGAAGAGCTGAGGCCGGATTTCGTCGTGCATGGCGATGACTGGAAGACGGGCGTGCAGAGCCAGGCACGTCAGCGGGTGATCGATACTTTGGCGAAATGGAGTGGCCAGCTGATCGAAGTTCCGTACACCAAGGATATATCCTCGACGGCCTTGCAGGCAGCGATGAAAGAGGTCGGCACCACTCCAAACATTCGCCTGAAGTCCCTGCGACGCATGCTAAAGGTGAAGCCGTTGGTCCGCCTGCTCGACATCCATAACGCCTTGAGCGGTCTGATCATTGAACACACGTACATCGACAGCCGCGGGGGCAAGCGGGAGTTCGACGGAATGTGGGGAAGCAGTCTCACCGATTCAACCGCGAAGGGCAAACCCGATACTGAATCTGTTGACCTGTCTGCGCGCATGGCGACGCTCAACGAAGTTCTGGAAGTCACTACGAAGCCAGTAGTTTTTGACGCCGACACAGGCGGCAAGCCCGAGCATTTCATCTTTACCGTCAAGACGCTGGAGCGCCTTGGTGTTTCGGCCGCGATCATCGAGGACAAGACCGGGCTTAAGAAGAATTCGCTGTTCGGCACGGACGTGCCGCAAACCCAAGACACCATCGAAGACTTCTGCCACAAGATCCGCACGGGCAAGAAGGCCCAGGCTACGGACCACTTCATGATCATCGCCCGGATCGAGAGCCTGATTCTTGGAAAGGGTGTGGACGATGCAATGGTCCGGGCGCGTGCCTACCTGGATGCAGGCGCCGACGGAATCATGATCCACAGCCGCGAAAAGACGCCGGACGAGGTGTTCGAGTTCTGCGACCGCTACAACGCACTTGCGAATCGGAAGCCGCTTGTCGCGGTTCCTTCCAGTTACAACGGCGTCACCGAAGAAGAACTCCAAGCCCACGGCGTCAACATTGTGATCTACGCCAACCATCTCCTTCGAAGCGCGTATCCCGCCATGGTTGAGACTGCCCGATCGATTCTGGAACACCATCGATCGCGCGAATGCGATGAGCGCCTGTTGCCGATCAAGGACATCCTGGAACTGATCCCGGGGACTCGCTGATGATCGCACCTGCGGCAGTGTTCAATCGGCTCAAGGCCCGAGGCGCCGGCCTGTTCGCGGGCGTGCCCGATTCGCTGCTGCAAAGCTTCTGCGCCTACGTCGAGGAACATGGCGGCGCGAAGGAGCACCTGATCACCGCGAACGAGGGCAATGCAGTCGCCGTTGCCATGGGCCACCATCTCGCGACCGGCCAGATACCCGTGGTCTACATGCAGAACTCCGGCTTGGGCAACGCCGTCAATCCGCTTGCCTCCCTGGCCGACCCCGAAGTCTACAGGGTCCCGATGCTGCTGGTGATCGGTTGGCGCGGAGAACCCGGCGTCAAGGACGAACCGCAGCATGTAAAGCAAGGCCAAGTCACGACCGGACAGCTTAACCTGCTCGGCATACCGTACTGGATCCTCGATGCCACCACGAAGGCCGAATCGGTGGTGGACCTTGTCATGGACCGGATCCGTGACAGCAATGCCCCGGCGGCATTGCTGGTGCGCAAGGGCGCTTTCGCACCGCATGCCGCGCCTGCGCGCGCCGCTCGCAGTGCCTCCCTGACTCGTGAAGATGCCTTGGAGGAGCTGTTGCGTCTTGCCGGCGATGCTCTTGTCGTTGCGACGACGGGGAAGACGTCGCGCGAGGTGTTCGAGCTGCGCGAGCGCGCGGGCCAACCTCAACGCGATTTCCTAACCGTTGGCGGGATGGGTCATGCGTCCTCGATCGCACTGGGCGTAGCCATGGGCGCGCCCGGGAGGTGCGTGGTTTGTCTGGATGGCGACGGTGCTGCCCTGATGCACTTGGGTGCAATGCCCATCATCGGCGACGTCGCACCGGCCAACTTGGTTCACGTGCTGCTCAACAACTCGGCGCATGAATCCGTAGGCGGCCAGCCCACTGTTGCCGACGCAGTCGACTTCAAGGCAATCGGGCTTGCATGCGGCTACAGGAAATTTCTGTACGCAAACGATCTGGCGCAGGTGCGGAGTTGCTGGCGCGAGGTGGAAGCGGCCAACGGTCCTGTATTGCTCCAGGTGGACATCGCCGTCGGGTCCCGGGCAGACCTGGGCAGGCCAACCAGCACTCCCGAGCAGAACAAGCTGGCCTTCATCGAGGCCGTACGGTGACTACCGGATCCACGACGATGTGGGCGCACTTCAATCCGGTCAGGATCACTGCCGGCGCGGGATCCCTTGACCGCGTCGCCTCCATCGCCGCCGCTCGTGGGCGCTGGTTGCTGGTCACATCCGCGGGATTCACGCGTCGGGGAGTCACCGCACGGGTACGCACGATGCTGGAAGCCGATGGCACGCGGGTGCTGGCGGTCCATGATGCGATTACGGCTAATCCAGAACTCGATGACCTGGAGTCGATTTCCGCCTCGTTCGCACACGACCCCCTTGTCGGGATCATCGGCCTAGGAGGCGGCAGCGTCCTCGACGCCGCGAAGGTCCTGGCCACGACCATCCCGCATTCGTCGGACCGCCCCCTACACCGCGCGCTACGCGAAGGCAGCATCCATCGTTGGCAACGGGACCTATCGCTGGTAGCGATCCCGACGACCTCGGGCACGGGATCGGAAGTGACGCCTTTCGCGACGGTCTGGGATCCGGTGACACAGAAGAAGTACTCGGTCGGGGGCGACCGGATCTTCCCGGACGAGTGCATTCTCGACCCGGCGCTCACCGTCAGCCTGCCCCGCGACGAAACGCTTTATACCGGCTTGGATGCGACCTCGCACGCACTGGAGTCGTTATGGAACCGGAACCGGACGCCCGTCAGCGAGGCACTTGCCATTGGCGCACTGAAGCGGATCGCCGATGCCCTTCCTTGCGTCCTGCACGACCTCGACAACCTCAAGCTCCGAAGTCGGATGCAGCAGGCGAGCCTGATGGCTGGATTGGCGATCAGCCATACCCGAACCGCAATCGCCCACTCGATCTCTTATCCGCTGACCTTGCGCTTCGGGGTACCTCACGGGCTTGCATGCAGCTTCACCCTGAATGCGATCCTGCGCCGCCATATCGAAACGCTGGGCACCACCGGCGACCTTCGGCGCTTGCTTGAGTTGATCTCGGAAATGCTCGGCGGGCTTGGACTGCCGGCGCATCTCTCCCGATATGTAACCGAAGCCGACGTGACCGAGTTGATGCCGGAGATGACCGCCCGCGGACGCGCCGAGAACTTTCCCTATCCCCACGATCTTGCGCAAACCTTGCGCGACTCCTTCGGCAACACCTGAAAAATCCATGTGGATTACCACTGAACGCATCCTGGTCGTTTGCCAGGAAATCGCCCGATACCTCCTCAACCAGGGCGTAACCTATCCGGGAGCGTGGTACCTGGTCGGTTGCTTGAGGCGATGGGGCGGAGACATCACTGGTGCAGAAGCAGCCTACTCACGGGCGATAGATGCGGCGGACAGGTCCAAGAATCGCATCATGTTCAAGGTACGCCAGCAATGGCAGTTCGAACTTGAGCGGACCCTCCACGAGGCTGGGCGACCACGGGTCGATGATCCCGTCTTCGCCTGTCGCGCATTGCCGGCCCCCGCATCACGCGCACCCGATGCCGCCCGACGGGTGGCACCGGGCTCGTATCGCGCTAGGTGGAGCTTCCGCGGTTTGCGGATCACCGGCTTCCTCGATCCCCGGTACACCAAGGGGCTGAAGATCCGATTGCTGCTGAACGGCAAGCCGCTACGCGAGGTCTCCGTTGCCAAGGCTCCACTGATTCCGCCTTATTTCCAGATCACGATCCAGCGGCCTGCACTTGCGACTTTCCCGCCGACTTCCGAACTGGCACTTGAGTCGACTGACGGCAAGACGCTCTTGTGTGAGGGCTGCAGCGTCACCCATCTGGATGTGCCGCACGGCACTGGTAGCGCGGTGCGCGGCCTGTCCGCGATCGACAAGAAGGGCTTCCTGGTCATGGCCAACGCCGACTTGGCCAAACGACAGGCCGAGTTCCTCGAGATCTATCGAGCTGCCCGGGAAGCTTTTGCCCGCGAGTTCGGCAAGCCATTGTTCCTGCTCTACGGGACGCTGCTTGGATTCCACCGCTCGGGCGACTTCATTCCGGGAGACGATGACTTCGATGTCGGCTATGCATCGGCGTGCACGACCGCGAGGGAAGTGAAGCTGGAGGCCATGCAGATCGTGGTGTGCCTGGTCACTGCCGGATTTGTCGTCAGTTTCAATCGCAACGGACGTCTCTTCAGGCTGCGGTTGCCCGGGATGCCTCCCAGCAGCCATCTCGACGTCCACAGTGTCTGGTTCGAACGCGATGCCACCTGGATCCATCCACAGGCCCGCCTCGCGTGCAGGGAAGGAGATTTCCTTCCAACCCGGGAAGGAATCTTTCGTGGCATAGCTGCCGATGTCCCCTGCATCCCCGAGGCATTCCTGGGCGCCTACTATGGCGATGGATGGCGGATACCTGACCCGTCCTACTCCACCGCCGCCAAGCACATCCCAAAAGGGGTTCTCCGGAACCTTGCGCGGGCATTCGTCACGCCCGTGGATCTCGCGAACATGCAGCGAGAGATCGAACGTCGCACTGGATCGGAAGCTACGCATGGTCGACTCATATCCATCGGAAGCTACAGCCTCTATCCTGTTGGCGACTACGAACAGAACTGCGACTGGTAGGCTGCGTCCATGCTGGACATGCTAAAAGCGCTTTTCCACACACTGTCGCCAACACAACGACGCCGGTTCGTTGGCCTCCAAGTTCTCGTCGTCATGCGGTCATTCGCGGAAATCGCCTCGGTTACCGCCATCGGGCCGTTCACGATGCTGGTCTCGAAGATGGATGCGCTGGAAGGCGATGGTTGGCTCGCGCAAGCGTATCGGATGTCGCCGGCCGACTCGCCAGGCGAATTCTTGGTCCTGCTCGGGGGAGTGGCGCTTCTCGCATTGCTGCTTGCGTCGTTTCTGTCGATCTACACGACCTACGCGCTGTTCCGCTACTCCCACAACGTCGGCGCCGACATCTCGATCCGGCTATTCGACCATTACATGCACCAGCCATGGCTGTACCACGCATCGCACAACAGCTCCCTACTGACGAAGAAAATCGCGGTCGAGGCGATGCGCATCAACAAGGGCATCCTCGCCCCGTTGATGCAGATGAATTCCAGCCTCGTCCTCGCGGCGGTCCTGTCGCTTTCGCTATGCCTGGTCGAACCGGTGATCACGCTGGTGGGTGTTTCACTTTTCTCACTGGCGTACCTGGCGGCCTATGGCACTGTCCGCCGCAAGATCGCCCGCAATGGCAAGGACGTTTCAAGGCAGAACGCCCAACAGTTCCGCCTGATGTCGGAGGGCTTCGGGGGCATTCGGGAGATACTTTTGCGGAGTTCCCAGCGCGCGTTCGTTTCCCGTTTCGCGGCTACCGCCAAGGCGTTGTCCAGTGCACAGGCCCGGAACTCCTCGCTTGCCCAGACGCCTCGATACATCATTGAACTGGCTGCGCTTTCCGCCGTGATCTTTGCCGTCGTCTACTTGGTCCGAGTCCACGACGGCGATGTCACCAAGATCGTGCCGTTGATTTCCATTTATGGGCTGGCGACGTTCAAGTTGTTGCCCGCATTCCAGAAGGTCTATTCGAGCCTTGCCACCATGAAGGGCGCGCAAGCTGCCTTCATCTCCCTGCGGGAGGACCTGCAGGCCTCCACCCCCGCCTACCCACGGGATCCGGCCGAGGATGCCAGCGGAAGCGGCGGAGGATCCATTGGCGAAGCCATCGTCCTGGATGGAATTGATTTCTCCTATCCGGGGAGTGGGATGAACACCCTGGATAAACTCAGCATGAAGGTTCCCGCCGGCACGGTCACAGGCCTGGTAGGCGCATCAGGTGCAGGTAAATCCACCTTGATCGACATTCTCCTCGGGCTGGTGGAGCCGGATCGGGGCAGGGTCGTCGTGGATGGTGTCGTCCTGGACAAGGTCCGGCAACGCCAATGGCGCAAGTCGGTTGGCTTTGTGCCGCAGGCGATCTATCTTGCCGACGCATCGATAGCGGAAAATGTCGCGTTTGGCATTCCCGCGGCTGAAATCGACTTGGCCAGGGTCAAGCAAGCCGTCCGGACCGCATGCCTGGAAGATCTGATAACCACGCTGCCCGATGGGCTGCAATCCCAGGTGGGCGAGCGCGGCGTACAACTATCGGGCGGACAGCGGCAACGCATCGGGATCGCCCGTGCTCTTTATCATGATCCTGCGGTGCTGATACTCGACGAGGCCACCAATGCCCTGGATGTTCTGACCGAGCGACGGATCATGGACGCGGTGGAGAACGCGTCGAAGGACCGCACCACGCTTATCGTCGCGCACCGGCTTAAGACGTTGAAGTCCTGTGACACGATATTCTTTATGCAAGGCGGGAAGATCGTCGCCGAAGGAACCTACGACGAACTTCTTGGATCGAACGAGGCATTCCGTCAACTCGACCTGCTTTCCTGATCTAGGCACCGCCGCTCCAGTTCGTCGACGAACGCATCCCCGTCCAGCCTGAGGATGCGCTCCAAGGTTGGATCGGCCGCGATGTAGCCATTGCGCCAGAGCCCTTCCAGGAACCCGAGCGTAGCGACCGGATCGTGCAACAGGTAGGCCTCGCGGACATCGATGGCATCGTCGAAATAGCCTCGATAGTGGGGGTCGCTCCCCAGGAAAAAATCAGCGCAGAATATCTTGGTTTCCGAAGGCTCGAACGCCAGCAGGTCGTTTGCGATGTGGGCGAGCGCAAAGCCGCGCCCGCCGAATATTAGCCCGCAGGACCAGCGCTTCCTCGCTGGAATTCCCGACATGTAAGTCGACATCCGGTTGAAGTAGTGGTCCCGGGCAACCAGGAAGCGCAACCTTGATCCGGACAACCCTTCCCTCACCTGCCCGGCTTTCGAGCGGAAGTGCTGCCGATTGTAATAGGAGATATCACATCGACTGCCACCATGGGCGGCGTTCCCGTCGATGGCCTCCGGGCCATGGAAATTCGTGCGCACCACAAGCTCAAAGCTGTCAATCTCCTGCCCTTGCCCTGCCTCTGATCTTCCAGGACAGACGACGGCAATTCGCTTGCCTTTCACCAAGTTCCGGTATGCGCGATCGACCCCGTCCTGGCGCAGGCCAGCTGCAGCCAAGGGGCGGAACCTTGCGATACCGCCCAACTCCCCTGCCTGGAGGTTGATGCTCAATCCCAGGCAGCCAACGATGCGCCGCTGCCTATCGGTTCGCGCCATCCCCTCGAGTCGATGCAATATCTCAATGGCGCGATCGACCTGGCGGAGCCATGCGGCAGCCTGTGCCGCCTCGACGACCACGTTGAAGCGCGGCGGCGAGATCCAGTCCAATGAACGCAGCGCCCCTTCCGCAGCTTGGCGCTTCATTGAATACGCTTCGCGAACGCTGCCAGCGCGCATGAGCCGGCAAAAATCGAGTCGCCACGCGACCTCCCGCCCTACCCCGCCCGTCTCCACCAGATCCGGGACGCCAGCCGCGGAACTGGACGGCACGGGAGCCTGAAGGCATCGAGCCAGATCCGCATACCAATCGATCTTCTCTCCGAGGCGATCCCCCACGAACGCGCTCGAGTAGGCACGTATCGCCGCACCCCTTTTGCCCAGCCTCGAAAGCGCGGAACCGAGCTTGTACTGCGCCACGGAACAACAAGCATCTTTCGCCAGCGCGTCCCGGTAGGCATCGGCGGCAGCGCTCCAGTCGTTGCAGGCCACGTGGGCATCGCCGAGCCGGATGTACCAGGCCGTCGACGCCTTGCCTGCCGACAAGACATCGTTGCACCTATCCGCGATTGCCTTCCACCCTCCCGTTCCTTCTGCACCTGGAAGCGCGTACTGCTCGACTATCGCCGACACCGCTGCAAGACGCTTGAGGATCAACAGGGGTGGTCGACCGCCGGCGAGCGCATGTGCGCGCCTATAGTGGGTCCTTGCGTCGACCCACCGGTCGAACAGCCTTTCCTCCAATAGTCCGAGGATCGAATACCCAAGCGAAAGCAGGTATTTCATCCGGCCTATCGTCCTCGATGGATGGAGTCCGCAACCGATTCGATCATCGATCGAACCCTTTCGCTACCCGTCGATACATAGGCATCGATCGCCGCGATCTCGCCTTCATCGAACCCCCTCGGGCCGTTCTCGACCCTCGCCTTCAGGTCGTCGAGGGCGACGAGACGGTCGGTGTTGCCGAAAACATCCAGGAGCATCGCGCTGATCTTCGGCGTATTCGACTCAATCGCGAGAAACGGCGTCCGCGTAAGCAAGCAAAATACCATCGCGTGGAAGCGTCCGGTTATAACGAATTCAGAGCTCCTGACTTCATCAAGGAATACCCGCTCCCGTTGATTGAACCAGTGCTCCCAGCAACTGCGCATGTGGCGCAAGCGAAGCAGCTCCCGGCGCAGCAACCTTCCCTTGTGTTCCATCCGGACGAATGCCCAGCCCTTGGCGCGGCACAAGGATCTGACCCGCCTGCTGACTTCCTCGAATACGCTATCGGTCCCGAGCACGCCTGCCCGCGCCACCGGCGGCGGATTCCATTCCAGCGACATGCACAGGTCCGGGGCAACAGCGGCGGGAATCCCGTTGCGCTCCAGCGTTCTAAGGCTCCCACTCTCGCGCACGAAAACCCTTTCGAATGCACGAAGGTTATCCGCGGTTGCAGCGTCGATGTCATGGATGGTTGCATTCACGAGGAAGGCGGGAACGCCGAGGGATTCATTCGCGAACCGGCCCAGCTCCGACAAATAGACCGCTCGTTTCCTGCTGGTCGGACGATGGATGCTTCCTTCGCCATTGACGATCACGGCGTGGATGTCTGGAAATGCTGGAATCCTGGCAGCGTGCGGCCGCCAATCCTTCCTGACCGGCCAGAAGTAGACTGGCTTGATCGCCCGGTGTTCCAGCAGGCTCGTCAGCCGGGACATGACCAGGTCGCAACCGTAGTGGCCATAGCCCCGGGTGTCGTTGAACACCGCGACCGTCCTGCTTGCGCGTCCATCATGCATGGTGGCGGTGCCCCTCCAGGTCCAAAGCCGCTTTCAACCTTTCGACGCAACGCGCAGCCGCGTTCCCGTCCGCAAACCCTCCATAGACATCCTGCCGGGCAGTGCGGGCACCTGCTCCATGTCGCGCCATGTAATCGCTTGGGGCCAAGACCGCAAGCTCGATTGCATGCAGCATTGCTCCCAAGTCGGGAACCACTTCCCCGAACCGGTACTCCGGCCCGAGCGTGAACCCTTTCTTGAACGGCGCGGGAACATCCAAGAAAACCGTCGGTCGGTCGAGCAACAGGTAATCGAACGCGATGGACGACCAGTCGCAAACCAGCACGTCGGTGGCCAGCAAGATCTCCTCCGTATCCGGGTGGTCCGCGTAGGGCAGGCTGGCGAGGCGCCGGAAACGGGATACATCCACGGAACCGCGCCCGCTATTGATATGAGTCCGCAGGACGACGGTGGCACCGAGTCGGCAAGACAGGTCCGAAAGTGCGTTGCAGAATGCGTCGGCCTCCATGCCGAACGGGAACAGGCTGCGGTCGCTCGAGTCCTGCTTCCAAGTCGGGGCGAACAGGATTACCTTGCCGGCATCGGCGGGCAAGCCCATGCGCTCGCGCAACGTGCCTGTCGCGATATCCCTCTCCTTCACCAACCGGTCGGTCCTGGCATAGCCCGTCACGACAACCTTGCCGGGGTGGAATCCGTACTTGTCCGCATAGAGCCTTGCCAGCAACGGGGAAGCTACCCAGGCTTCTTCGTAGCGATGCAGCACCCGAAAATCGTCGGCGTCGAAGCCCTTAAAGGGAATGGCGTGCCAAACGTCGAAGAATTTCATGTCCGACAGGTCCACCAACGGCTGCAGCGCATGCAACCCGTGATCGGATATCAACGCGTCGGCGCCCACCAACCACGGCAGGCTCGCTGGCGACGCACTGAGGACCGAAGCTTCCCCGCGCGCGACAAGTTCGCGGTGATACGCGGGGTCCATCGTCAGGAATGACACCTGGAGTCCGGCGTCGCTGGATCGCAAGTGGCGCTGGATCGCGAGCAGGTTTCCGCCAAGCTTGTGGCCGTAGAGAAGGATCCTGCCTTTGCGCATGGAACGGTGCAACAAAGGACGCAGGCAGATCGCGAGCATCACCCATCCGGCGGAAAGCAGCAGCAGCAGCCAGTGCAGCGGATTGCGCCGGTCGACCTTCAAGTCTGCCCCTCGCAATAGAAGTACACCTGGTACTGCCAGGCCAGCGGCCAGGCGGCCAGCGCACATGCCTGGGCAGCACGCAATGGCCAAGCATGCATCGGACCGGATGTGATCCATTCGCGCGCCAGTGGATGCAGGTCGCGCCACTTGGCGCGCACCTCCATCCCTGCGCCTTCCAGCAACGCTTGCCACTCGGCCAGCGGCCGCACTGTTTCGCGTATGGCGACCTGATGCGTCCCCCGGTAAAGCCCCAGCCGACGGGTCAGGAAACCCGCATTCGGGACCAGAATCAGGAAGCGCGCGCCTCGCGACCCGACCCGTCGCATTTCCGCCAGTGCACCCGGCTGGTCCAAGAAGTGTTCCAACGACCCCATGCAGGTGACCAGGTCAAAACTTGCAGTCTCGAACGGCAATCGTTCGGCAATGCCCTCGCGAATGTCCGCGCTGGGCAACACGCGATGGCATTGCGCCACCGCGCGCACGGAGATGTCGATTCCGCTTGGAACGGCACCACGCTGCTGGAGTTCCAGCAGCCACTGGCCGGTGCCGCAGGCGATATCAAGTACGCGCTTGCCGCGCAGGTCTCCCAATCGCGACGCGATGACGCGCGAATGCCAGCCCACGTCCTCCGGGGCGCCCGCCCCGGCGTGGTACTCGCGATCATAGAAATCGCGCACTGCGTCGTGTGCGATCCGCGGTTCGGTTGTTTCCTGCCTGGCCATCTATCCTGTCGATCCCGATGGCATCCGTAGCAAACCCCGTAGTTTCGAGTTGAAATTGCTCCACGCAAATACACGGGCCGCACCGGCGCAGCCATCGCGCGCAGCCGGCTCCCCTGCCCTGGACAACCACTCCAGTATGGCGTCGCCGAAAGCGACGTGGTCGCCGGCCCTCACGAGGGTCCCTGTAGCGCCCTCCAGGACAGCATCGCCCACACCGCCTGTCCGATAGGCAACGGTCGGGAGGCCATGGGCGGCCGCCTCAATCGCGACCATCCCGAAGCCTTCCACGTCTCCGGCTATTTCGCGCACCGGAAAGACATGGAGATCTGCGGCATGGTAGGCGGCGTGCAGCGTGGCATCGTCGCATGGCGGCAGGAAACGAATCGCATCCAAAGCGCCGCCAAGGCGTGCAGTCGCCAAAACCCGTTCGCGAGTGGAACCTGGCTGGGTGGATAGCGCATCCTTGGCATCGGTGCCAATCACCAGCAGTACCGCATCGGGGCGGACCGATAGCACTCCAGGCATCACATCGCGCACGAACTCCGCCAGTCCCTTGCGCGGGGTCAGGCGGCCGACGGACAACAGCATGGGACGCTGCCCCAAGCCATGCTCGTTGCGAAAGTCGACCCTGGCACGAGGGTCTGGCCCATGGAGCTCGGTACCTGGATTGACGACGTGAAGCCGATACTCTTCAACGCCCTTCTCCGCGGCAAGCCGTGCTGTATTGGTGCTGTTGGTGACGGCGAGGTCGCAACGGCGAATGAACGGCAGCCACAATCGCTGATATATGCCGTTGGGAACAACCAGATCGAGACCATGCAAGTACACGGCGCTACGCGCCCCGTACAACTTGGCGGCAAGCCATGCCATGGGGGCCGTAACGCCGCTTCCCGCGAGAATCACGCGCGGTCGCCTTCGCGCCAAACGCAACGCCGCTGCCAGTGCCGCTATCAGGAACTTCCAAAGCGGCGCCGCCGGCACTTCGATTACATGGGCATTGGACGGGGCATGCGCGCGGCAGCCCGCAGGTCCAACCAGGTACAGCGGCTCTTCGCCGACAAGACCTAGCAGCATGTGGTGATTCAGCCGCTCCATCCCTCCTAACAACGGCGGGAAATTGCGGGTCACCAGCATGATTCCCGCATTCTTGTCAGGTGTCTGGCTTGTCATATGCGCGTCGCTCACTGCGGACGGCCTGGTAGGTCAGGCTGGTGATCTGTTCGGAGATCAGGCCAATCAGGAACACGATGACCGCTGCACTGAACAAAAGCATGCTCATGTTCGTGAACCGGTGGTACATCGCATATGTGTATCCGTAATAGCAGACGCCCACCAGGAAAAACGTAAAACCAACCGGCGCAAACAACTTCAACGGCGAATACAAAGTCGCAATCCGAAAGATGATCAACAGGAACCTCAGTCCATCCCGCACCGGCCTGATATGGCTCTTGCCAATCCGCGCTGCCACCGGAATCGGCACATAAGCCACCGGATACGCGCTGCGAAAGAACGCCATCGTGCTCGTGGTCGGGTAGCTGAACCCGTTCGGCAGCAGATGCAGGAACTGGCGGAAACGTTCGGCACGCGCCACCCGGAAACCGGAGGTGAGATCTGCGATGCGATGACCTGTCATCCAGGTCGCGAGACGGTTGTAGAAGGCGTTGGCCAGTCCACGCCCGACGTTGGCCTGTCCGCTGCCGTTGCGTGCGCCGACGACCATGTCATAGCCCTCGTCCAGCTTCTCCAGCAGGCGCGGAATCAATGTCGGATCGTGCTGGCCGTCCGCATCCATGAACACCAGGACCTCGCCACTGGCGGCCCGCGCGCCGCGCTTGATCGCCGCGCCATTGCCCATCGAGTACGGGGCAGAGAGGACCCGTGCTCCGTGCTCGGTCGCGACTGCCGCCGTCTCGTCAGTGGAGCCATCGTCGACGACGATGACTTCGGCCTCCGGGTACAGGCTGCGCAGGCCCGGCAGGGTCTGGCGCAGGCCGGCGGCCTCGTTCTTGGCGGGCAGGATGATGGATAGGTGCATATTGGTCCCCTTGGGGGAAGGGTAACCCTCATCCGCCCCTTCGGGGCACCTTCTCCCGCACGCGAGAGAAGGGAACGGCGCGAGTGTGACGGGGGTGGCATTCGCTGGGCGGGGGGATTGCGGTAAAGTCCGGGGTGGGGACACGAGAGGCTTCTCAACATGGCGACTGCCGCGCACGCCAACTTGGTGGGGATCACCGGCATTGCCCGGCGCCTGGTCATGGACGGGGCACTGGAGGAAGGCAAGGCACGCGAAGCCATGGAGGGCGCGACCACGGCGCGCAAGCCACTGGCCCAGTACCTGGTCGAGAACGACTTCGTCGCGCCGGCGCAGCTTGCGGCCGCCAACTCCATCGAGTTCGGCATGCCGATCTTCGACATCGCGGCCATGGACCCCAACCAGACAGCGATCAAGCTGGTCAGCGAGGAGCTGGTGCGCAAGCACCTGGCGCTGCCGCTGTTCAAGCGCGGCAAGCGCCTGTTCGTCGGCATTTCCGACCCGACCAATACCCGCGCCCTGGATGACTTCAAGTTCCAGACCAACCTCGCGGTCGAGGCGATCCTGGTCGACGAGGACCGGATCAAGGCCGCGATCGACAAGTGGCTGGAGTCGGCCAACGCGCTCGAAGACGCAATGGGCGCTGGCGACGAGGACGAGGACTTCGAGAACCTCGACGTCAGCAGCGGCGAGGACGATGAGCTCGACGGCGATACCGGCGTCGACGCCAAGGGCGACGACACCCCCGTCGTCAAGTTCATCAACAAGGTGCTGGTGGACAGCATTCGCCGTGGCGCCTCGGACATTCACTTCGAACCCTACGAAACCGAGTACCGGGTGCGCCTGCGCATCGACGGCATCCTCAAGCAGGTCGCCAAGGTGCCGGTGAAGATGAGCCCGCGCATCGCCGCGCGCCTGAAGGTGATGTCGCAGCTGGACATCGCCGAGAAGCGGGTGCCGCAGGACGGGCGCATCAAGCTCAACCTGAGCAAGACCAAGCAGATCGACTTCCGCGTCAGCACCCTGCCGACCCTGTTCGGCGAGAAGATCGTGCTGCGTATCCTCGACGGCGGCGCAGCCAAGCTCGGCATCGAGAAGCTGGGTTACGAAGAGGACCAGAAGGCGATCTTCCTCGACGCAGTCAAAAAGCCCTACGGCATGGTCCTGGTCACCGGGCCCACCGGCTCGGGCAAGACCGTGTCGCTGTACACCGCGCTCAACATCCTCAACGACGAGTCGCGCAACATCAGCACCGTCGAGGACCCGGTCGAAATCCGCCTGGCCGGCGTCAACCAGGTGCAGCAGAACGTCAAGCGCGGCATGACCTTCGCCGCGGCCCTGCGCTCCTTCCTGCGCCAGGATCCGGACGTGATCATGGTCGGCGAAATCCGCGACCTGGAAACCGCGGAGATCGCGGTCAAGGCCGCGCAGACCGGCCACATGGTGCTCTCGACCCTGCATACCAACGACGCGCCGCAGACCATCTCGCGCCTGATGAACATGGGCATCGCCCCGTTCAACATCACCTCCTCGGTGACCGTGGTGATCGCCCAGCGCCTGGCCCGACGCCTGCACGACGCCTGCAAGAAGCCGCAGGAACTGCCCGAGGCCGCACTGCTGGCCGAAGGCTTTACCGAGGAAGAGGTCAAGGCCGGCATGACCATCTACGAGGCGGTCGGCTGTTCCGAATGCACCGAAGGCTACAAGGGCCGTACCGGCATCTACCAGGTGATGCCGATGACCGACGAGATCCAGGCGATCGTCCTGGCCGGCGGCAACGTGCAGGCGATCGCCGAAGCCGCGCAGGTCTCCAAGGTCCGGGACCTGCGCCAGTCGGCGATGCTCAAGGTCAAGAACGGCGTGACCAGCCTCGCCGAAATCAACCGCGTGACCAAGGATTGACGCCATGGCCCTCAGCAAATCCGCCGCCAGGACCAGCCTCCGCGACGAACTGAAGATCTTCGTCTGGGAAGGGGTCGACAAGCGCGGCACCAAGATGAAGGGCGAACAGTCCTCCAAGAGCGAGAACTTCGTCCGCGCCGAACTGCGCAAGATGGGCATCAACCCGACCTCGGTGCGGCCCAAGCCCAAGCCGCTGTTCGGCAGCGCCGGCAAGAAGGTGACCCCGGGCGACATCGCCGTGTTCAGCCGCCAGCTGGCGACCATGATGAAGTCGGGCGTGCCGATCGTCGGCGGCCTGGAGATCATCGCCGGCGGGCAGAAGAACCCCAAGGCCAAGCAGCTGTACACCGACATCCGCAGCAGCATCGAGGGCGGCAGCTCGCTGCACGAGTCGCTGTCCAAGCACCCGGTGCAGTTCGACGAGCTCTACCAGAATCTGGTCCACGCCGGCGAAACCGCGGGCGTGCTGGAGACGGTGCTCGACACCATCGCGAGCTACAAGGAGAACATCGAGGCGCTGAAGGGCAAGATCAAGAAGGCCCTGTTCTACCCGGCTACAGTCATTGCGGTGGCGATCCTGGTCAGCGCGGTGCTCTTGATCTTCGTGGTGCCGCAGTTCCAGAACGTGTTTGCCAGCTTCGGCGCGGACCTGCCGGCGTTCACCCTGATGATCATCAAGGCCTCGGACTTCATGATTGGCTACTGGTGGCTGGTGCTGTTCATCGTAGGCGGCACCATTGGCGGGTTGATCTTCCTCAAGAACCGCTCGCTGGCCTTCCAGCATTTCCTGGACCGGGCGATCCTGAAGTTGCCGGTGGTCGGGCAGATCATGCACAACTCGGCCATTGCCCGGTTCTCCCGCACCCTGGCGGTGACTTTCCAGGCCGGCGTGCCGCTGGTCGAGGCCCTGGATATCGTCGCCGGCGCCACCGGCAATACCGTTTATGAAACAGCGGTCCACCGCATCCGCGACGATGTCTCGGTCGGCTACCAGGTCAACGTAGCCATGAAGCAGGTCGCCCTGTTCCCGCACATGGTCATCCAGATGGTGTCGATCGGCGAGGAAGCCGGTGCCCTGGACGCGATGCTGTACAAGGTCGCGGAGTTCTACGAGCAGGAGGTCAACAACGCGGTCGACGCGCTGTCCAGCCTGCTCGAGCCGCTGATCATGATCTTCATCGGCGGCATCGTCGGCGCGATGGTGGTGGGCATGTACCTGCCGATCTTCAAGCTCGCCGCGGCCATCTGACCTAAATGGCATTCCTGGACCAGAACCCGGGCCTCGGCTACCCGCTTGCCGCAGGCCTGGGCTTGATGCTCGGCAGCTTCCTCAACGTGGTGATCCTGCGCCTACCCAGGCGCCTGGAATGGCAGTGGAAGCGCGACAGCCTCGAGATCCTTGGCGAGCCCGAGATCTACGATCCGCCGCCGCCGGGCATCGTGGTCGAGCGCTCGCACTGCCCGCACTGCAAGCACGAGCTGTCCTGGTACGAGAACATCCCGGTCCTGAGCTGGCTGGCGCTGCGCGGCAAGTGCCGCAGCTGCAAGGCCCCCATCTCGATCCAGTACCCGCTGGTCGAACTACTGACCATGCTGCTGGTGCTGTGCTGCGTGTGGAAGTTCGGCTTCGGCTGGCAGGGCTTCGGCGCGATCGTCTTCACCTGCTACCTGATCGCCGCCTCCGGCATCGACCTGCGCACCCAGCTGCTGCCCGACCAGCTGACGCTACCGTTGATGTGGCTGGGCCTGATCGCCAGCATCGACTCGCTGTACATCCCGGCCAAGCCCGCGCTGGTCGGCGCGATCATCGGCTACCTGAGCCTGTGGTCGGTGTGGTGGCTGTTCAAGCAGATCACCGGCAAGGAAGGCATGGGCCACGGCGACTTCAAGCTACTGGCGGCGATGGGCGCCTGGTTCGGCCTCAACGGCATCTTGCCGACCATCCTGCTGTCCTCGCTGGTCGGCGCCATCGTCGGCTCGATCTGGCTGGCCGCCAAGGGCCGCGACCGCGCCACCCCCATCCCCTTCGGCCCCTACCTGGCCATCGCCGGCTGGATCACCTTCTTCTGGGGCGACGACCTCATCGGCGCGTACCTGCGCTTCGCCGGCCTCTCGTAACGCCCCATGAGCCATTACATCATCGGCCTCACCGGCGGCGTTGCCTCGGGCAAGAGCACCGTTGCACGGCAGTTCGAGGCACTTGGCGTGCACGTCGCCGATGCCGACGTCGCAGCGCGCGATGCCGTGGCGCCCGGTTCGCCCGGCCTGGCCGCGGTGGTGACTGCCTTTGGCTCCGAAGTCCTGGACGCCTCCGGCGGCCTCGACCGCGCCGCGATGCGCCGGCGGATCTTCGATGACGACGACGCGCGCCGCACGCTCGAAGGCATCATCCATCCGCAGGTCCGCGCCATCCTGCGCGCCGAGTGCGAGGCGGCGGCTGGTGCCTACTCGATCGCCGCGATCCCGCTGCTGGCCGAGGGCGGCGGCCGCGAGGCTTACCCCTGGCTGCATCGCATCCTGGTGGTAGACGTGCCGGTCGAGGTCCAGATCGAGCGCCTGCTCCTCCGCGACGGCATCGACCGCGCCCTAGCCGAACGCATGGTCGCCGCCCAGGCTACGCGCGCGCAGCGCCTGGCCATAGCCGACGACGTCCTGGTCAATACCGGACCGCTCGAATCCCTCCCTTCGCGCGTCGCCGAGCTGGACGCGCAGTACCGGACCCTCAGCGCCAGAGGCTCCTGATCGCGGCAATGCCCTGGGCCCCATGGGCGCGGGCGGTGGCGATGTCGTCCGGGCCCAGGCCACCGATGGCGTAGAGCGGCAGGGTCGCGTGCTCGCGCAAAGCGGCGAATCCTTCCCAGCCCAGCGGTTCTACCCCGGGGTGGCTTGGCGTAGCGGCCAGCGAACCGAGCACGGCGAAGTCGCAGCGCAGGCGTTCGGCGTGGGCGAGGTCGGCGGCATCGTGGCAGGAGGCAGCCACCAATAGCGCTGCCGGTAGCGGGCGCTGGGCCATGCCGGCCAGCTGCGCCGCCTTCAGGTGCACGCCGACCCGCAGTTCGCGAGCCAGTGCAATGTCGCCGTTGACCAGCACCTCGACGTCGGCGGCCCGGCACAACGCGGCGGCTTCCTTCGCCAGCGGCAGCGGAACATTGCGCAAATGGACCCGACGGATCTCGTCCTGGGCCACGACCCGCTCCAGGGCGGCCAGCCAGTTGCCGTGCCCGGCATCCTCGGCAGCCGGGGTCACCAGGTAGCGGTCCGGCTGCAGCAGCGCCGCTACCACCGGCCGGTCGGCACCCGGCATCGCGTAGCTGGTCAGCTTGTGCGGGGGCACCCAGGCCAGCGCCTGGCCGTCCAGGCCCTTGGGCGTGCCCTGCCAGGCGTCCACCCGGCGCACGTCCAGGCGCAGGCGCTTGTGTGGATAGCGGCTGGGGACCGCGATCACCGCCGGCCCGATCTCGGGGACGATCCCCAGTTCCTCGTGCAGCTCGCGGGCCAGCGCGGCCTCGGGCGTTTCGCCCGGCTCGCGCTTGCCGCCGGGGAATTCCCACAGGCCCGCCAGGTCACGGCCCTCGGTGCGGCGGGCCAGGAGAACCCGGCCGCGGGCGTCGGAGATCACCGCCGCCATGACATGTATCGCGGGGTCAGGCTCCTGGATCGCGGCTTCCGCCGCTCCTACCGATTCCCGATTCCCGATTCCCGATTCCCGGCTCTCAGGCGAGCTGGCCATGGCAGTGCTTGAACTTCTTGCCGCTGCCGCAGGGACACGGATCGTTGCGGCCGGTCTTGGCGAAGGCTTGCGCTTGCTGGGCCTGTTGCGCCTCTTCGTCCGCGCCGAGACCGCCGGAATCAGCGTGCTGGAACTGCATCTGCTGTTCGATCCGCTGCGCCTGCGCGCGCTCGGCCGCTTCCATCGCCGCGACTTCTTCCTCGCTGCGGATGCGCACCCGCGCCAGCAGGGTCACGACGTCGTGCTTGACCTTGTCCAGCAGCTCGCCGAACAGCACGAAGCCTTCGTGCTTGTACTCCTGCTTCGGCTGCTTCTGCGCATAGCCGCGCAGGTGGATGCCTTGGCGCAGGTAGTCCATGCGCGCCAGGTGCTGCTTCCAGCTATCGTCCAGCACGCTGAGCATGATGTGCTTCTCGACCGCGCGCATGGTTTCCGCGCCGACCTGCTGTTCCCTGTTTTCGAACAGCCTGGCCACTTCCTTCTGCACTTCCTCGGCGATCATCTCGGCGTCGACTTCCTTGCGTCGTGCGATCTCGTCGGCCAGCGCCGGCGCCACGCCGAAGCTGGCGGCCAGCTCGGCCTCCAGGCCGGGGATGTCCCACTGCTCGTCTACGGAGTTGTCCGGGACGAAACGGCGCACGGTCTCGGCCACCACGTCCTGGCGGATGCCGTCGATGTTGTCCTTCACGCTGTCGGCTTCCAGCAGTTCGTTGCGCTGCTGGTAGATGACCTTGCGCTGGTCGTTGTTGACGTCGTCGAAGTCGAGCAGGTTCTTGCGGATGTCGAAGTTGTGCGACTCGACCTTGCGCTGGGCGTTGGCGATCTGCTTGGACACCATCGCGCTTTCGATGATGTCGTCTTCCTTCAGGCCCATCCGCGCCATCACCTTCTGCACCCAGTCGGAGGCGAAGATGCGCATCAGGTTGTCTTCCAGCGACAGGTAGAAGCGGCTGGAACCCGGATCGCCCTGGCGGCCGGAGCGGCCGCGCAGCTGGTTGTCGATGCGCCGCGATTCATGGCGCTCGGTGCCGAGGATGTGCAGGCCGCCGGCGGCCTTGACCGCGTCGTGGCGCTGCTGCCATTCGGCCTTCATGCGCGCCCTGGTGGCCTCGTCGACCGGCGCGCCGGTCTCGGCCTCGAGCGCGGCGATCTCGGCATCGAGCGAGCCGCCGAGCACGATGTCGGTGCCGCGGCCGGCCATGTTGGTGGCGATGGTGACCGCGCCCGGGCGGCCGGCCTGGGCGACGATGGTCGCCTCGCGCTCGTGCTGCTTGGCGTTGAGCACTTCGTGCGGGATCCCGGCCTCGGTGAGCTGCTCGCCAAGCATTTCCGACACTTCGATCGAGGTGGTGCCGACCAGGACCGGCTGGCCCTTGGCGTGCACTTCCTTGATCTCGTTGACGACGGCGCGGTACTTGCCGGCGCGGTTGAGGAACACCGCATCGGGATGGTCCTTGCGCACCATCGGCCGGTTGGTCGGGATCACCACTACCTCCAGCGCGTAGATCGACTGGAATTCGTAGGCCTCGGTGTCGGCCGTGCCGGTCATGCCGGCGAGCTTGCCGTACATGCGGAACAGGTTCTGGAAGGTGATCGACGCCAGCGTCTGGTTCTCGCGCTGGACGTTGACCCGTTCCTTGGCCTCGACCGCCTGGTGCAGGCCGTCGGACCAGCGACGCCCGGCCAGGGTGCGGCCGGTGAACTCGTCGACGATGATGACTTCGCCGTCGCGGACGATGTAGTCCACGTCGCGCTGGTAGATCGCATGCGCACGCAGCGCGGCGTTGAGGTGGTGGACGACGTGGATGTTGTGCGAGGCGTACAGGCTGTCCTCGCCCTCGAGGATGCCGGCCTGGCGCAGCAGGCCCTCGGCCTTCTCCTGGCCTTCCTCGGACAAGTGCACCTGCTTGCCCTTCTCGTCGACCCAGTAGTCGCCCTCGCCTTCCTCTTCCTTCTGCCGGGTGAGCTGCGGGACGAGCGCGTCGACCTTCAGGTACAGGTCGGGCGAGTCGTCGGTCGGGCCGGAGATGATCAGCGGGGTGCGCGCTTCGTCGATCAGGATCGAGTCGACCTCGTCGACGATCGCGAAGTTCAGGCCGCGCTGGAAACGGTCGGCCTTGCCCAGCGCCATGTTGTCGCGCAGGTAGTCGAAGCCGATTTCGTTGTTGGTGGCGTAGGTGATGTCGGAGCCGTAGGCCGCGTGCTTGTCCTGGTGGGCCATGCCCGGGTAGACCACGCCCACGCTCAGGCCCAGCCAGTTGTAGAGCCTGCCCATCCAGGCCGAGTCGCGGCGCGCCAGGTAGTCGTTGACCGTGACCACGTGCACGCCCTTGCCCGACAGCGCGTTGAGGTAGGTCGGCAGGGTCCCGACCAGGGTCTTGCCCTCGCCGGTGCGCATCTCGGCGATCTTGCCCATGTGCAGGACCATGCCGCCGATCAGCTGCACGTCGTAATGGCGCATGCCCAGGACGCGGACGCTGGCCTCGCGGCAGACCGCGAAGGCCTCGGGGAGGATCTTGTCGAGCGATTCGCCGTTGGCGATGCGTTGCTGGAACTCGGGGGTCTTGGCCTGCAACTGTTCGTCGCTGAGGGCCTGCATCTGCGGTTCGAGGGCGTTGATCTTCTTGACGACACCGCCAAGTTGCTTGAGCAGGCGCTCGTTGCGGCTGCCGAAGACGCTGGTAAGCAAACGATTGAACATTGTGTATCCGTATGGCGGGCCGGGGTCTGCCCGGAAACGAAAAGGGGCGCGAGGCGCCCCTTTCACGGCAACTTCCGATTGTATCGTGGAGGCGCCCCTCGCGGAATCAACCCCTTAGACCCAGCCCTCTACAGGAACTTGCGGGGGTTCACCACGCGGCCGCGGTCCCAGACCTCGAAGTGGACGTGGGCGCCGGTCGAGCGGCCGGTGGAGCCGGCGCGGGCCACCTGCTGGCCGGTGCGGACCAGGTCGCCGACGTGCACCAGCAGGCGCGAATTGTGCGCATAGCGGGTCACGTAACCGTTGCCATGGTCGATCTCGACCACGTTGCCGTAGCCGGAGCGGACGCCGGCATAGCTGATCACGCCGTTGGCCACGGCCAGGACCGGATCGCCGGTGCGGGCGTGGAAGTCGATGCCGCGGTGGTACTGGCTGCCGCGGCCGAACGGATCGGCGCGATGGCCGAACCGTGAGGTGATGTAGCTGCCGGCGATCGGCGTGCGCGAGGGCGTGGCGTCGCGGTCCAGCTTCTGGTTGAACAGCAGCGACTCGAGCACCGAGAGCTGCGCGCCCGAAGCCTGGAACTGGGTGTCGAGCTGGTCCAGGCTGGTGCTCAGTTCGGCCATCGGCATGTCGCTGACCGGGCCTTCGCCACCGACGCCGACCGGCGCCTGGAAGTCGAACTCGCCATCGTCGAACTTGCCGACATGGGCCAGGCGCTCGCCCAGCGCATTGAGGCGGTTGGCCTGGGCCTGCAGCTCGCCCACGCGCGCGGCCAGGGCATTGACCTCCTGCTGGGCCTTGCGCTGCACCGCGACCAGTTGCTCCTGCTGCTGGCTGGCGTGCTCCTGCAGCAGGGCGACCTGGGCGAAGCCGACACCGGTGCGGGCACCGGCGCCCATGGCCACGCCGGCGGCCAGCAGCACGGTGACGGCGACCAGCGGCTGGCGCGATGCGACCTCGACGGCGTGGTCGGCGGCGCGCCCGATGCGCGTGCGCAAATGGGCGATGAGCTTGTGCAGCGGGTTGTGTAGAGTCATGCGATGTCCGGTTCCAGTCGTGGGCCTTCCGGCCCAAGCCACCCGCGTAAAGCGCTCGATGCGCTTTTCGCCGGAAGTAGTGCCGATCCCCTGCGCCGGGCCCTCTGGCTCGACGCCCTGGAACAGCGGCTGCGTCCCCACCTGCCTCCTCCACTGGCCGCGCACGCGAGGTTCGCGAACGTGGACGGCGGCAAGCTGATATTCCTCGTCGATTCGCCGGTGTGGCGGGCGCGCATGCGCCTCGCTTCGGCCGAGCTCCTCGACGCAGCCCGTGTCGTGGGGCTGCAGTGCGACGAAGTCGTGGTCAAGACCGCGATTTCACCGCTTTGGCCGGAACCCCCGGCCCCTCGCCGACCCATCCCGCTGTCGGCAGCCACGCGTGAAGCCCTGGCTGCCGCACTGGCGTCCCTGGAGGAGGGTCTGACCGGCGACGGGCAATCCTAAACGGTCAAGGCCGTGTGAAAAGTTAAGCAAGCCCTCGATTTCGTTAAGAAACCGTTAGCTGGATGAATCGGGGGGAGCGGTCGGCTTGCCGGCTGGCAAGACTGTGACCGATGTCTCAGGTCGCGGCTGCCGCCGCTCCTACGTAGGACGCCGGCGCCTGGGCCGGGTCGTCGAAGCTGACCTCTTCCCACGCCGCCTGCTCGGCCAGCAGGGCGCGAACCAGCTTGTTGTTGAGCGCGTGCCCCGACTTGTGCGCCTCGTAGGCGCCGATGATCGGGTGGCCGGCCAGGTACAGGTCGCCCACCGCGTCGAGGATCTTGTGGCGCACGAACTCGTCGGCGTAGCGCAGGCCGTCGTCGTTGAGCACCCGGAACTCGTCGAGGACGATGGCGTTGTCCATCGAGCCGCCGAGGCCGAGGTTGCGCTCGCGCATGAATTCCAGGTCGCGCATGAAGCCGAAGGTGCGGGCGCGGCTGACTTCGCGGATGTAGGTCGCGGTGGAGAATTCGACCACCGCCCGCGACTGCGCGGTCGGGATGGCCGGGTGCTCGAACGCCACGGTGAAGTCGAGCTTGAAGCCCTCGTAAGGCACGAAGCGGGCGACCTTGTCGCCGTCGCGCACCTCGACCGGGCGCAGGATGCGCATGAAGCGCTTGGGCGCGGCCTGGTCCACCAGGCCCGCCGATTGCAGCAGGAACACGAACGGGCCGGCCGAGCCGTCCATGATCGGCACCTCGGCCGCGGACAGTTCGACATAGGCATTGTCGATGCCCAGGCCGGCGAACGCCGACATCAGGTGCTCGATCGTCATCACCTTGGCCGGGCCGGCCGACAGGCCGGTGCAGAGCATGGTCTCGGTGACCAGCCCTGCATCGGCCTTGATGTCGACGACCGGATCCAGGTCCACCCGGCGGAACACGATGCCGGTGTCGGCCGCCGCCGGGCGCAGGGTCAGGTAGACCTTCTCGCCGCTGTGCAGGCCGACGCCGGTGGCGCGGATCACATTCTTGAGGGTGCGTTGGGCGAGCATGGGGGGTGGAGTTTACTCCTCGGGACGCTGAACCTGAACAGACCGTAGAGCCGAGCCATGCTCGGCTCTACGGCCAGCATCAGTCCGCCTGGCGGCGCAGGAACGCCGGAATGTCCAGGTAGCTGCTGTCGCCGCCGAAGTCGGCCACCGGTGGGGTCGCCGCAGCCTCGCCACCGGAGGCGGAACCGCTGCGGCCACGCAGGGCCGAGGCGATGCCGTTGCCCGGGGTATACGGATCGGCGACTTCGTCGATCAGCATGCCGGTGGTGCCGTCGCGCTTGCCCTGGTTGTGGATCAGCTGCACCTGCGGACGGCGTGCCTGTTCGCGACCGAAGTCGCGGCCGTCATCGCGCATGTCGGTGCGCACCGGCTGCCGCGCGACCGCGCGGTTGAGGCCGGTGGCGACCACGGTGACGCGGACGTCGTCCTGCATGTCCGGGTCGAGCACGGTGCCGATGACCACGGTCGCGTCCTCGGAAGCGAAGTTCTCGATCGTGCGGCCGACCTCGTCGAACTCGGCCATGGTGAAGTCCGGACCGGCGGTGATGTTGACCAGGATGCCGTTGGCGCCGGCCAGGTTGACGTCGTCAAGCAGCGGATTCTGGATCGCCGACTCTGCGGCGGCCTGGGCGCGGTCGTCGCCGCGGGCGTGGCCGGTACCCATCATCGCCAGGCCCATCTCGGACATGACCGTGCGCACGTCGGCGAAGTCGACGTTGATCAGGCCCGGACGCACGATCAGGTCGGCGATGCCCTGCACGGCGCCGAGCAGCACGTCGTTGGCGGCACGGAACGCCTGGATCATGGTCGCGTTGCGACCGAGCACCGTGATCAGCTTCTCGTTCGGGATGGTGATCAGCGAATCGCAGTGCTGGCTCAGCTCGTCGATGCCCTTGAGCGCGACCTGCATGCGCCGGCGGCCTTCGAACGGGAACGGCTTGGTGACCACGGCCACGGTCAGGATGCCCATTTCCTTGGCCAGCTGCGCCACCACCGGCGCCGCGCCGGTCCCGGTGCCGCCACCCATGCCGGCGGTGATGAACACCATGTCCGCGCCCTGCAGCGCGTCCATGATCTTCTCGCGATCCTCGAGCGCGGCCTGGCGGCCGACCTCCGGGTTCGCGCCCGCGCCCAGGCCCTTGGTGACGTTGCCGCCGAGCTGCAGCTGCAGCTTGGCGCCGCAGTTCTTGATCGCCTGCGCGTCGGTATTGGCGGTGATGAACTCCACGCCGTCGACGCTGCTGCTGACCATGTGCGCCACGGCATTGCCGCCGCCGCCACCCACGCCGACCACCTTGATGACCGCGTTCGGGGCCATTTTTTCAACCAGTTCGAAATGCGCCATGACTTTGTCCTCGCGTTTTTTAGTTATGTGTTGCTGTGTGGATCACTGAATGAATCGGGGTTCCAGTCGATCGTCATCGTCGTCGTCGCTTCATCAGAACTCCCCCCGATACCAGTTCTTCAGTTTCGAGAGGAAACTTCCCGCCCTGCCGGCGCGCAGCACCGGGCGTCGCGGGTTTTCGATCTGGCTGCCCATCAACAGCAGCCCGACACCGGTGGCGTGCACCGGGTTGTTGACGACCTCGCCGAGGCCGGTCACGTGCTGCGGCACGCCCACGCGCACCGGCATCTGCAACATTTCTTCCGCCAGCTCGACCACGCCTTCCATCTTCGAGGCGCCGCCGGTGAGCACCATGCCGGCGCGCACCAGTTCCTCGAAGCCGGAGCGGCGCAGTTCGGCCTGGACCATCTCGAAGATTTCCTCGTAGCGGCCCTGCACGGCCTGCGCCAGCGCGTGGCGTGGCAACCGGCGCGGCGGCCTGTCGCCGACGCTGGGCACCTGGATCGACTCCTCCGCGGTCGCCAGCTGCGCCAGCGCGCAGGCGTAGCGCACCTTGATCTGCTCGGCTTCCGGGGTCGGCGTGCGCAGCATGTGCGCGATGTCGTTGGTGACGTGGTCGCCGGCGATCGGCAGCGAGGCGGTATGGCTGATCGCACCCTGCACGAACACCGCCAGATCCGTGGTGCCGGCGCCGATGTCGACCAGGACCACGCCCAGCTCGCGTTCGTCGGCGGTCAGCACCGCGGTGGCCGAGGCCAGCGGCGACAGGATCAGGTCGTCGACCTGCAGCCCGCAACGCTGCACGCATTTGCTGATGTTGGCCGCGGCCGACTGCGCGCACACCACCAGGTGCGCGTGCACCTCCAGGCGCACGCCGGTCATGCCGACCGGATTGCGGATGCCTTCCTGCGAATCGTCGAGCACGTACTCGCGCGGGATCGCGTGCAGGATCTTCTGGTCGGCCGGGATCGCGACCGCCTTGGCGGCTTCGAGCACGCGATCGAGGTCGGCCCAGGTGACTTCGCCATCGCGGATCGGGACGATGCCCGGCGAGTTGCGGCACTGCACGTGGTTGCCCGAGATCGACGCGTACACCGAACTGATCTCGCAGCCGGCCATCAGCTCGGCCTCCTCGACCGCGCGCTGGATCGACTGGACCGTCGATTCGATGTCCACGACCACGCCGCGCTTGAGTCCACGCGACTCGTGCGAGCCGATGCCGATCACCTCGATCGGGTTGCCGGGCGAGTACTCGCCCACCAGCGCCACCACCTTGGAGGTGCCGATGTCGAGGCCGACGATGAGTGCCTTGTCGCCTTTGCGGTTCATGACTGTTCGGGATCTCCCCAGGTAAGCGCGAATCCATTGGTGTAGCGGAGGTCGGCGCGCAGCAGCGCTTCGCCGCTGCGCTGGGCCAGCAGTTGCGGCAGCAGCCGCGCGAAACGGGCCATGCGCAGGCGCGCCTCGCGGCTACCGATCACTACCTGCACGCCATCGTCGAGTTGCAGGAGCCAGCTGCCGCGGCGATCGAGCGACAGCGCGCGCACGTCGATGCCGGCCGGCGCGAACAGTTCGCGCGACTGGCCGTACAACGCCATCACCTGGGCTTCCTGCCCGGCCGGGCCGTCCAGCCGCGGCAGCGATGCGGGGACGTCGATGCCCTTGGCCGGGAACAGCCGGCCTTCCTCGGACAGGACGCGGTCGTCGCCCCAGCGCGCGAACGGACGGTGTTCGACCACGGTGACTTCGAGCACGTCGGGCCAGCGCTTGCGCACTTCCGCGTGCTCGACCCAGGCCAGGTCGACCACGGCCGCCTGCGCGTCGTCCAGTCGCACCGCGAAGAAGCCGCGTTGCGCGTGCGGCAGGACCCGGCGCCGCAGTTCGGCGGCGTCGACGCGGTGCAGGTCGCCGTTGATGCGCAGGGTCCGCAGCGGCCAGCGCTCGGCGCCGATCCAGCCCTGGACCACCGCCACCACCGGCAGCGCGACCAGGGCCAGGGCCAGGGTCCACACGGCGACGCGCATCGCGGCGCTGTCGAGCAGGCCGTTCATGCGTGCCTCTCCACGACAGTCTGCTCCAGGATTCGCCAGCACAGTTCCTCGAACGAAACGTCGAAGGCAGCGGCGGACTTGGGCATCAGCGAATGGCTGGTCATGCCGGGCGCGGTGTTCGCTTCCAGCAGCCAGTTGCGGCCGTCGCCGTCGCGCATGAAGTCGATGCGGGCCCAGCCGCGCAGATCGAGCGCGGCATAGGCGCGTTCGGCCATGTCGCGGGCCTCGGCCTCGCCGGCTTCGTCCAGGCCCGGACAGATGTACTGGGTGTCGTCGGCCAGGTACTTGGCGTTGTAGTCGTACCAGGTGTCCTTGGGCACGATCCGGATCGTGGCCAGGGCCACGCCGTCGAGCACGCCGATGGTGTACTCGCCGCCGCCGCGCTCGTCGCCTTCGATCAGTTGCTCGACCAGCAGTTCGCCCGGGTAGGCGGCGGCGAGCGCCACCGCTTCATCGAGTCCTGCCTCGTCATGGACACGGCTGACGCCGACGCTGGACCCTTCGCTGGCCGGCTTGACGATCACCGGCAGGCCGAGCTCGCGCGCGGCCGCGTGCACGTCGCCACCGCGCGCCAGGCGCACATAGCGCGGCGTCGGCAGGCCCAGCGACAGCCACACCTGCTTGCTCCGGATCTTGTCCATCGACAGCGCGCTGCCGAGCACGCCGGAGCCGGTATACGGCACGCGCAACGCCTCGAGCAGGCCTTGCAGGGTGCCGTCTTCGCCACCGCCCTTGTTGCCGTGCAGGATGTTGAACACCCGGTCGAAATGCTTGGCCTGCAATTCGCGCACCAGGGTCGGGATACCGTCGACCGCGTCGGCGCGCACGCCGCGCGCGCGCAGCGCGTTGAGCACGTTGCGCCCGGAATCCAGCGAGACCTCGCGTTCGGAACTGGTACCGCCCATGAGCACGGCGACATGGCCGAACACGGCGGGATCGATGATACGCGGCGGCGGCAGGCGGTTCATGCCTTGCCTCCGGGACCGCCGAAACCATTGGCCGCCAGCTGCTGTGCGAGCTGGCCGATGTCGCCCGCACCCATCACCAGCAGCAGGTCGTCGTCCTGGAGGATGTCGGCCAGCACTTCGGGAAGTTCGGCGGGTCCGTTGACCACCACCGGATCGACGCGACCGCGGGTACGGATGGCGCGTGCCAGCGAACGCGCGTCGGCGCCTGCGATCGGCGCTTCGCCGGCCGGATAAACCTCGGTCAGGACCAGGGCGTCGACGCTCGACAGCACGCTGGAGAAGTCGTCGAACAGGTCGCGGGTGCGCGAGTAGCGATGCGGCTGGAACGCCACCACCAGGCGCTTGTCCGGCCAGCCGCCGCGGGCGGCGGCGAACACCGCTTCCAGCTCCTTGGGATGGTGGCCGTAGTCGTCGACCAGCTGCACGGTCGCACCCTTGTCCGTGGTCAGCTTCGCCAGCAGGTTGAAGCGGCGGCCGATGCCTTCGAACTTCTTCAGTGCGCGCGCGATCGCGTCGGCGCCGACGCCGAGCTGCCAGCCGACCGCCGCGGCGGCCAGCGAGTTGAGCACGTTGTGGCGGCCGGGCAGGGCCAGCTCGACCCGGGTGCGGCTGCCGTCGGGCAGGCGCAGCACGTAGCGCATGCAGGCGCCTTCCTGGCGCACGTCCTCGGCGCGCACGTCCGCGCCTTCCGTGAATCCATAGGTCATGACGTGGCGCGAGGTATCGCCGGCCAGCGCCGCGACTTCCGGATCGTCGATGCACAGCACCGCCAGCCCGTAGAACGGCAGCCGGTGCAGGAACTCGGCGAACGCGGCCTGCACGCGGGCGAAGTCGCCGCCGTAGTTCTCGAGATGATCGGCGTCGATGTTGGTGACGATCGCCACCAGCGGATCCAGGCGCAGGAAGCTGCCGTCGCTCTCGTCGGCCTCGGCGACCAGCCAGTCGCCGCCGCCCAGGCGCGCGTTGGCGCCGGCGGCCAGCAACTTTCCGCCGATGACGAAGGTCGGGTCCAGCCCACCCTCGCCCAGCACGCTGGCCAGCAGCGAAGTGGTCGTGGTCTTGCCGTGGGTGCCGGCGACCGCGATGCCGCGGCGGAAGCGCATGAGCTCGGCCAGCATCTCGGCGCGCGGCACGACCGGAATGCGCAGGGCGTGGGCCTCGGCCAGTTCCGGGTTGTCGCGCTTGATCGCGCTGGAAGCGACCACGCAATCGGCGCCGTGCACGTTGCCGGCACCATGGCCACGATGGATGGTCGCGCCCAGCGACGCCAGGCGGCGGGTCACCGCATTGTCGGCGTTGTCCGAACCGGACACCTCATAGCCGAGCGTGCACAGCACCTCGGCAATGCCGCTCATGCCCACGCCGCCGATGCCGACGAAGTGCACGCGCGTGGCCTTGCCATCGAGCCCGGTGCGGGCGATGTCGCGGCTGGCGAACAGGCGACGCAGGTCGTTCATGCCGCCTCCTTGAAGTTGCTTGCCGCCAGCACCGCGTCGGCGACGCGGTCGGCGGCATCGGGGGTCGCAAGCCTGCGCGCGGCCTCGGCCATCGCCAGGCGCCTGGCGGGATCGGCCAGCAGCGTTGCAAGCAGTTCCTGCAGGCGTGCGGCCAGCTGCTCGCCCTGCGGCAGCAGCAGCGCGGCGCCATGCTCGACCAGGTACTCGGCGTTGCGCGTCTGGTGGTCGTCTACCGCCTGCGGGAATGGCACCAGGATGCTGCCGACACCCGCCGCGCAAAGTTCGGCCAGGGTCAGCGCGCCGGCACGGCATACCACCAGGTCGGCGTCGGCATACGCGCCCGCCATGTCGGCGATGAACGGCTCGACGCTGGCCTCGACGCCAGCCTGTGCATACGCGCGCTCGGCTTCCTCGCGCAGCTTCTCGCCACACTGGTGGCGCACCTGGATGCGGCTGTCGGCTGCGAGGGCGGCGAGCGCCTGCGGAACCGCGGTGTTCAGTGCACGCGCGCCCTGGCTTCCGCCGAGCACCAGCAGGCGCAGCGTGTCGTCGCGCATCTGGAAGCGGCGTGCCGGTTGCGGCAATGCGGTGATGGTGTCGCGCACCGGGTTGCCCACGGTTTCGGCATCGATACTGCCGAAGGTCTGCGGGAAGCCGGTCAGCACGCGCCGGGCAAACCGCGCAAGCACGCGGTTGGTCATGCCGGCGGCGCGATTCTGCTCGTGCACCACCAGCGGCACGCCACGCAGGCGCGCGGCGATGCCGCCCGGGCCGGCCGCGTAACCGCCGAAGCTGATCACGGCACGCGGGTCGCGGGCGCGGATGACCTGCATCGCGGCGCGCACCGCGGCGGCGACGCGCAACGGCGCGGCCAGCAGCGTGGCGATGCCCTTGCCGCGCAGGCCCTTGACCGCGATCGTGTCGATGGCGATGCCATGCTGCGGCACCAGCCGGGTTTCCATGCCACCGTCCGCGCCGAGCCAGGACACCGGCACGCCCCGCGCCTGCAACGCCGCGGCCACCGACAGGCCGGGGAAAATGTGGCCGCCGGTACCGCCTGCGAGGATCATCACGGGACGGGGGTTCATGGGCCGGCTGTTCATGGGCATGCCGTTCATGATCGCTTCCTCAGCGAATGCCAGCCGCCGCCGGCGGCAGCCGCCTGGCCCAGCACCGGCTCGATGCGCGCGCGACCGCGGCCACCGCGCGTGGATGGCGTCGGCGGCGGCTGCGTGGTCGAAGGCACCGCGTGGCCGGATGCCGGCGTCGAGGCTTCGCCGCGCAGGCGCGCGACCTGGCGCTGGGCGCGGTCGAGCTCGTAGCTCACCCGCAGCAGGATGCCGATTGCGACGCAGGTCATCAGCACGCTGGAGCCGCCGGAGGAAATCAGCGGCAGGGTCAGGCCCTTGGTCGGCAGCATGCCGAGGTTGACCCCGATCGAAACAAAACTCTGCAGCGCGATCCACAAGGCGATGCCGAACGCGCAATAACCGGCGAAATGGCGGCGCATCTCCACGCACTTGAGTCCGATCCAGAATGCGCGCGCGGTCAGCAGCACGAACGCGCCGATCACCGCGCACACGCCGACGAAGCCGAGCTCCTCGGCGATCACCGCGAGGATGAAGTCGGTATGCGCCTCGGGCAGGTAGGCCAGCTTCTGCACCGACGCGCCCAGGCCGACGCCGAACCATTCGCCGCGGCCCACCGCCATCAGCGCATTGGTCAGCTGGTAGCCGCTGTTGAACGGATCCGCCCACGGATCCATGAAGGTGGTCAGGCGCTGGTAGCGGTAAGGCTCGGCGATCGCGACGATCGCCAGCAGCGGCAGCGCGATCACCACCGGCCCGAACAGGCGCGGCATGTTGACCCCGCCCAGCACCAGCATCCCGGCGGTGATCGCGAGCAACAGCGAGGACGAACCGAAGTCCGGCTGCAGCAGCAACAGAACCACCATCGCGCCGGCCACGCCCAACGGCTTGAGCATCGCCGGCCAGGTCGCGGTGACGTCTTCGCTGTAGCGCTTGAGGTAACTGGCCAGCCAGACGATGTACAGCACCTTCACCGCTTCGACCGCCTGGAAATTGGACACGCCCATGTTCAGCCAGCGGCGCGCGCCGTTGACGCTGACGCCGATGCCGGGCACGAACACCAGCAGCAGCAACACCACGCAGGCCAGCAGCAACCATTGCCCATGCTGCTCGACCGCCTTGAGCTCGGTGCGCATCGTCCACGCGGCCAGCGCGATGCCGCCGGCCAGGAACACCAGGTGGCGTTGCAGGAAGTGGAACGGGCCCACGCCCAGACCTTCGCCGATCGCGATCGAGCTGGAAGCGACCATCACCACGCCGAAGCAGGCCAGCGCCAGCGACACGCCGAGCAGCCACGGATCGAACCGGCCGCCGATGGCGTCCAGTCGGGTGGCCTGCCTGGCAGTGGCGTGGGCTTCGGTCATCAGCGCACCTTCAACGTGGCCAGGCCGACGAGGACGAGCACCACCGAAATGATCCAGAAGCGCACGATCACCCGCGGCTCGGGCCAGCCCTTGAGTTCGAAGTGGTGGTGGATCGGTGCCATCCGGAACACGCGCTTGCCGGTGAGCTTGAACGACGCGACCTGGATCATCACCGACAGGGTTTCGATGACGAAGATGCCGCCCATCACCACCAGCACCAGTTCCTGGCGCACGATCACCGCGATGGTGCCGAGCACGGCGCCCAGCGCGAGCGCGCCGATGTCGCCCATGAACACCATCGCCGGGTAGGTGTTGAACCACAGGAAGCCCAGGCCCGCGCCCGCGATCGCCGCGCAGATGATCACCAGCTCGCCCGCGCCGGGGATGCGCGGGATCTGCAGGTAGGCCGCGAACTCCGCGTGGCCCGAGGCATAGGCGAACACGCCCAGCGCGCACGCCACCAGCACCGTCGGCATGATCGCCAGACCGTCGAGGCCGTCGGTGAGGTTGACCGCATTGGAGAAGCCGACCACCCAGAAGTACGCGATGGCGACGAAGGAGACGCCGGCCAGCGGCAGGGCCACCGCCTTGAAGAACGGGATGTAGAAGGTCGTCGCCGCAGGCACGTCCGCCGTGTAGTAGAGGTACAGGCCCACCGCGAGCCCGAACACCGACTGCAGCAGGTACTTCCAGCGCGACTTCAACCCGTTCGGGTCGCGGCGCACGATCTTGATCCAGTCGTCGTACCAGCCGATCGCGCCGTAGGCGAGCATCACCCCGAGCACCACCCACACGTACTTGTTGCGCAGGTCGCCCCACAGCAGCACCGACGCCATCACCGTCAGCAGGATCAGCGCGCCGCCCATGGTCGGCGTGCCGGCCTTGGTGAAGTGGGTTTTGGGGCCGTCCTGGCGGATCGGCTGGCCCTTGAACTCGGCCAGCTTGCGGATCATCGCCGGGCCCCACCACAGCGACAGCGCAAGCGCGGTCAACGCGCTGAGGATGCCGCGGAAGGTGAGGTAGCCGAACAGCCCGAACAGGCTTTGCAGCTGCTCCAGCCAGCGAGTGAGTTCAAGCAGCATCGGTGCCCTCCCCTTCGAGCAGCGCTTTGACGATCCGGTCCATCGCGCTGCCGCGCGACCCCTTGACCAGGATTGTTGGAGCGGCGGAAGCCGCGATGTCTTTATTCGCGGCTTCCGCCGCTCCCACCAGATCGGCGGCCAATGCTTCAGCCAGCGCCGCATGGCTCTCGAAATGCCGCGCGCCTTCCCCGAACGCTTCGGCCGCTGCCGCGCTCAACGCGCCCAGCGTGTACAGGCGCGCGATGCCGGCGGCCTTGGCGCGGCGGCCCGCTTCGGCGTGCAGCGCGTTTGCGTCGTCGCCGAGCTCGCGCATGTCGCCGAGTACCAGCCAGGCCTGGCCGGTTTGAGACAGCAACTCGATCGCGGCGTTGAGCGAACCCGGGTTGGCGTTGTAGCTGTCGTCGACCAGCGTCGCGCCGCTGGCCAGGCGACGCGGCACCAGCCGCCCCGCCACCGGGCGCGCGGCGGCCAGGCCATCGCGGATCGCCTCGAGCGACGCGCCCAGGCCCAACGCCATCGAGGCGGCGGCCAGCGCATTGCGCACGTTGTGGCGGCCAGGCAATGCCAGGCGCACTTCGACTTCGCCATTCGGCGTGGTGAGGACGAACCGCGACCCGTCGGCGTCGGCGACGATGTCGCGCGCGCTCACGTCGGCGCTCGATTCCAGCCCGAAGCGGATCAGCCGGCGGCCATGTGCGCGCTCGGCGAAGTACGGCGCGAACGCGTCGTCGGCGTTGATCACCGCGACGCCGCCCGGCGGCAATGCGTCATAGATCGCGGCCTTGGTATTGGCGACCCCGAGCAAGGTGCCCATGCGCTCCAGGTGCGCCGGCGCGATGTTGTTGACCAGGGCAACGTCGGGACGCACCACGGCAGTGAGGTAGCCGATGTCGCCCGGCTTGCCCGCGCCCATTTCGTAGATCGCGTACGGCGCGTCTTCCGGCGCATCGAGCACCGCCAGCGGCAGGCCGATCTCGTTGTTGCGGTTGCCGGGGCTGGCATGCGCGCCGGCCAGCATCGGCAGCAGCAGGCTCTTGACGCTGGTCTTGCCGTTGCTGCCGGTGATCGCGGCCACTTTCGTGTCGCGGGTGCGCTGCAAGGCGGAGGCAAATGCCGCCAGTGCGCGCTCGGTGTCGGCGACCAGCACCTGCGGCAGGTCCACGTCGACCTGGCGCTGCACCAGCAGCGCGCGCGCACCGGCCTCTGCCGCGGCCACGGCATGGTCGTGGCCGTCGAAGTGCTCGCCCTTGAGGGCAATGAACAGGGCGGCGCGGCCGTCGCTGGCATCCAGGGTGCGGGTGTCGGTGGCGACGGCGTCGATCAGGACCTCGTCGCCCAGCAGGCGGCCGCCGGTCCATTGCGCAATGCGCGCGAGCGGCAACGGCGTCATGCCCGGCCTCCCCGGCGCGCCAGCGCGGCGCGCGCCACTTCGCTGTCGTCGAAGGCGTGCTTGACCCCGGCGATTTCCTGATAGGTTTCGTGGCCCTTGCCCGCCACCAGCACGATGTCGCCCGGACCGGCGGCGCCGATCGCGCGCTCGATCGCCCGGCGGCGGTCACGCTCGACCACGACCTTCGACGGATCGCGGAAGCCGGCCATGATGTCGGCGACGATGGCGTCGCCATCCTCGGTGCGCGGGTTGTCGTCGGTGACGATCACCGCATGCGCCGCGGCTTCCGCGATCGCCGCCATCTGCGGGCGCTTGCCGCGGTCGCGGTCGCCGCCGCAGCCGAACACGCAGGTCAGGCGGCCGTGCGCGTGGCCGTGCAACGATTCCAGCGCCTGCTTCAGCGCATCGGGCTTGTGCGAGTAGTCGATCACCACCAGCGGCAGCGTGCCGCCGCCGAGCCGGTTCATCCGCCCGGGGATCGGTTGCAGCTTCGGCAGCACGCCGGCGATCGCATCGGCATCGTTGCCCAGCGCATGCAGCACGCCAGCTACCGCGACCAGGTTGTCGATGTTGAAGCGGCCCAGCAGCGGCGACTGCACGCTGCGGCGCTCGTCGCCGACGACCAGGTCGAAGCCGATGCCCTCGCCGCCCAGGTCGACGTTCTCCGCGCGCACGTCGCACTGCGCGCCACGCGAGCTGGTGCCGACCGCGCGCACGCCGGCGGGCAGCGCCGCGAGCAGCTCGCGGCCGAAGGCGTCGTCGATGTTGACCACCGCCGCGCCCAGCCCCGGGCGCTTGAACAAGCGCGCCTTGGCGGCGCCGTAGGTCGCCATGTCGCCGTGGTAGTCGAGGTGGTCGCGGGTGAGGTTGGTGAATACCGCGACGTCGTAGTGGACCGCGTCGACGCGGCCCTGGTCGAGCGCGTGCGAACTGACTTCCATCGCCACGGCGCGCGCGCCAGCGTCGCGCAGCTGCGCCAGCAGCGCATGCATCTGCAGCACCAGCGGGGTGGTGAAGCCGGTGGCCACGGCATTGCCGTACAGGCCGACGCCGAGCGTGCCGATGGTGCCGCTGCGCGTGCCCAGCAGGTCCAGCGCCTGGGCCAGGAGCTGCACGGTCGATGTCTTGCCGCTGGTGCCGGTGACGCCGACCATGGTCATGGCCCGCGACGGATGCCCGTGGAACCGGTCGGCCATGACGCCCATGCGCGTGCGCAATCCCCGCACCGCGATCGCGCCGGCCGGCGCCGGCACTTCCTGCGGCGCCGGCGGTTCGAACAGGATGGCGCCGGCACCCGCGGCGCGCGCCTGCGCGCAGAAATGCAGCCCATGCGTCCCGAACCCCGAGATCGCCACGAACGCATTGCCGGGCTTCACCTCACGGCTGTCCAGGGTGAGACCCGTCACCACCAGGTCCTCCGGCACGCCGACGACGTCCGGCAGCAATTCCGCCAGGCGCATGGAGCGGCTCATTGCGCCGTCTCCTTCTGCTGCACGGCCAGCCAGCTCTCGATGTCGTCCGGCGGCACGTCCATCAGGCGCAACGCGCCCTGCATCACGTCATGGAACACCGGGCCCGACACCGAACCGCCGTAGTAGCCGCGCCGGCTGGGATCGGGCTCGCTGACCACCACCGCCATCGAGAAGCGCGGGTTGTCCACCGGCACGACGCCGGCGAAGATCGACACGTACTTGCGCGAGTACCCGCCGCCGCTGGCCATGCGCGACGTACCGGTCTTGCCGGCAACGTGGTAGCCGAGGATCGCGGCCGACTTGGCGGTGCCGCCAGGCTCGGTCACGGTCTGCATCATCTTCATCACTTCGTGCGCGATCGCCGGATCCAGCACCTGCTGCGGCTCGTTGCGCTGGCCCTTGACGAAGGTCGGCGCGATCATGCGCCCGTCGTTGGCGAACGCCGCGTAGACCTCGGCGATCTGCAGCGGCGTCGCCGAAAGCCCGTAGCCGTAGGACATGGTCTGCTTGGTGGTGCCGGACCAGGCCGAGGGCGGCGACAGCACGCCGGCCGACTCGCCGGGGAAACCGCTGCCCGGCTGCTCGCCGTAGCCGAAGCGCTTGACGAAGTCGTAATAGCGCCGGTCATCGAGCATGTTCGCGATCTTGGCCGCACCCACGTTCGAACTCTTGGTGATCACCCCGGCGACCGTCAGCACGCCATGGTTGCTGGTGTCGGTGGTGCGATAGCGGCCGTTGGACATCCAGCCCGGATTGGTGTCGATCAGGGTGTCGGGCGTGACCACGCCGGCGGCGAGGCCGGCGGCGATCGTGACCGGCTTCATGGTCGAACCAGGCTCGACCACGTCGGTGACCGCGCGGTTGCGGCGTGCCTCGCGATGGCTGCCGTCCACCGAGTTGGGGTTGTACGAAGGCAGGTTCGCCATCGCCAGCACTTCACCGGTGGCGATGTCCAGGACCACGGCCGAGGCACTGCTCGCACCAGTCTCCAGCATCGCGCGCTTGAGCTCGCGGTAGGTCAGGTACTGGATGCGGCGGTCGATCGACAGGGTCAGGTCGCGCCCGGGCTGCGCGGCGCGCACCAGGTCGACGTTCTCGACGATGCGGCCGCGGCGGTCGCGGATCACGCGCTTGGCGCCCGGGGTGCCGCGCAGCCATTCGTCGAACGCCAGCTCGATGCCTTCCTGGCCGCGGTCGTCGATGTTGGTGAAGCCGAGCACGTGCGCGAGCGCATCGCCCTGCGGGTAGAAGCGCCGGAACTCGCGCTGCGACGCGACGCCGGGAATGTCCAGCGCCAGGATCGCCTTCGCCTCGTCCGGATTGATCCGGCGCTTGAGGTAGATGAATTCCTTGTCGCTGCGCTGGCCCAGCTTGCGGGTCAGCTGGTCCAGCGGCACGTCGAGCGCCCTGGCCAGTTGCGGCAGGCGGTCGGGCGTCTTGAGCAGCTCCTGCGGATTGCCCCAGATCGATTCGACCGGCGACGACACCGCCAGCGGCTCGCCGTTGCGGTCGGTGATCATGCCGCGCGAGGTCGGGATCGGGATCTCGCGCAGGAACCGCGCATCGCCCTGCTGCCGGTAGAAATCGTTGTCGACCAGCTGCAGGTCGACCGCTCGCCCCACCAGCGCCAGCGAGCACAGGCCCAGCGCGCCGGTGACCAGCATCAGCCGGGTGCGCAGGTTGAACTGGGTGCGCGTCCGCGCCCGCGCCGGCTTGGGCCCGTTCACGGCCGCACCACCACGATGTCGCGGGTTTCCGGGAACACCATGCCCAGGCGCGTGCGCGCGACCTGGTCGATGCGGTTGCTCTCGGCCCAGGTCGCCTGCTCCAGCTGCAGGCGGCCGAATTCGATGTTGAGCTCGTCGCGTGCGCGCTCGAGCTTGGTCAGTTCGGTGAACAGTTGCCGATGCTCGTGCCGCGCGAACACCACGGCCACGCCGCTGAGCACGTTGGCGACCACCAGCAGCGCGAGGACGATGCGCGTGGTCATGCGGCCACCGGCAGGCGTTCAGCGACGCGCAGCACCGCGCTGCGCGCACGCGGGTTGGCCGACAGTTCGGCCTCGCCGGCCTTGCCGGCACCACCGATCGCGCGCAGCGTCGGCGTGAACGGCTCGGGTTCGGGCATGCGCCGGTTGGCCGGCGGCGCCTTGGCCCGTGCCGCGATGAACTGCTTGGTGATGCGGTCCTCCAGCGAGTGGAAGCTGATTACCACCAGCCGCCCGCCCACCTTGAGGCGCTGCATCGCCGCGTCCAGCCCGGTCTCCAGGTCGGCCAGCTCGCGGTTGATGAAGATGCGGATCGCCTGGAAGCTGCGCGTGGCCGGATGGATGCGATCCTTGCCGCGCGGCACCACCGAGGCGATCACCTCGGCCAGCTGCGCGGTGCGCACGATCGGCTCGCGCAGACGCGCGGCCACGATCGCGCGGGCGATCCGGCGCGACATGCGCTCTTCGCCCAGGGTCCACAGCACGTCGGCGATTTCCTTTTCCTCCGCGCGGGCCAGCCATTGCGCGGCGCTCTCGCCACTGTCGGGATCCATGCGCATGTCCAGCGGACCGTCCTTGCCGAACGAGAACCCGCGCTCGGCGACGTCTAGTTGCGGCGAGGACACGCCCAGGTCGAACAGCACGCCATCGAGGCCGGCCGCGGTTTCGTGCCAGTGGGCGAGGTCGGCGAAGCTGCCGCGGAACACGCTGACGCGCTCGTCCGCGCCGAACTCGCGCTCGGCCGTGGCGATGGCTTCGGGATCCTTGTCCATCAGCAGCAGTCGTCCTCCCGGACCCAGCTTCCGCAGCACGCCACGCGCATGTCCGCCACGCCCGAACGTGCCATCCAGGTACGTTCCATCGGCCTTCACGGCGAGGCCTTCGATGACCTCATCGAACATCACCGGGAGGTGGCCAGCGCGGGTCGCCCCCGGGCCACCGACCGTCATAGCTGCAGGTCGAGCAGGCCGTCGCCCAGGTCGGCGTCGCTGAGCGTCTGCCGGATCTGTGCGTGGTGCGCCTGCTCGCTCCACAATTCGAACTTGTCGCCCATGCCCAGCAGCACCGCGCGCTTGTCCAGCCCGCATGCACTGCGCTGGGACGCGGGAATGGAAATGCGGCCGTTGCCGTCGGGCTCCACGAACGCGGCGGCGCCGACCAGCTTGAACTGCATCTGCCGGTTGACGCTGCGGGTGCGCGGCAACGCATTGACCTGGTCGCGTACCTTTTCCCAGACGTCCTGCGGGTAGAGGTAAAGGCAACCCATGTCGAACGGGCTGTAGGTCAGGACCAGGCGATTGCCGCAGGCACGGGCGACGACGTCCCGGTAACTGGTCGGAATCGCCAGCCGGCCCTTGTCGTCGATGGTGATGGCGGTCTCGCCCTGGAACATATTGCCCGTTTGCCCCCGTCTCAGGCGGGTTTGCGACCAAGGAAAACCACCAAAAACCCGGTTTCCCCACGAGTCGCCACCTTAGAAGTGGCCCGGAACCTTGTCAACAACTTTGCGGAGACGATTTCACTAGGCAGGTCAATCACTTGCGACGAACTTCAGAGACTTGTTCAAGCTTTATCCACAAGCTGCTGTTTAGTCTCAAATTTTGAGATCACGGTCACGT
Organism: Pseudomonadota bacterium; assembly: GCA_030852515.1. Classification (GTDB taxonomy): domain Bacteria; phylum Pseudomonadota; class Gammaproteobacteria; order Xanthomonadales; family Xanthomonadaceae; genus Cognatiluteimonas. Next base: position 386 of record JALYWW010000008.1, on the reverse strand, counting down.
GAAGGCCGGTCCGGACCAGAATTCCGGCAGCAGGAGCGGCGACGTCCATTCATCATGCTGCATCGCAGCATCGCGCGAATCGGTAGAATCGGCCACGGCGGAGTCGGCCAGGCAGTCGCGTCACTCGCTTTCATTTCGATGGGAGCGGGTGCCGAGGAAAGTCCGGGCTCCACAGGGCACGGTGCCAGGTAACTCCTGGGCGGCGCGAGCCGACGGAAAGTGCAACAGAAAGATACCGCCGAACGGCGTCGCAAGACGCGCGTGGCAAGGGTGAAATGGTGCGGTAAGAGCGCACCGCGAGCCTGGCAACAGGCCGGCACGGCAAACCCCACCGGGAGCAAGGCCAAATAGGGACCTCATGACGTGGCCCGCGTCGGGTCCGGGTA
>JALYWW010000111.1 GCA_030852515.1 Pseudomonadota bacterium | reverse complement strand
GTCGGAGACATGGATGTCGACGACAAGCCCCCATGGATGGGTTCACGGCGTGTCCCGACTTGGGCAAGGGCTTTCCGCGGCGCCCCCTCGCAAGCGAAGGGTCGCGGCTTCCGCCGCTCCTACGACATCAGGGTGGCGAGGCGCTGGCCGAGCTTGACGGGGGTTTCCGCGCCGAGGTGCGGCGCCAGAGCGGCGACGCCGCGCGGAAGCAGCACGATCACGGTGGAACCGTAATTGAAGCGCGCCATCTCCGCGAAGCGCGCAAGCTCGATCCGCTGGTTGCGATAATCCTTGCGCGTGATCCGCCGCCCGTAGCGCGGGATCTCGATGCCGCTCCAGATGGTTTCCACGCCCGACACCAGCAGGGCGCCGACCATCACCATCGCCATCGGGCCGAAGCTGGTTTCGAAATGGCAGGCCAGGCGTTCGTTGCGGGCGAACAGCCGCGGCACGTGGCGCACCGCCGCGGGGCCGACCGAGAACAGGCGCCCGGGGACGTGCACGGTTTCCAGCAGGCGGCCGCTCCAGGGCATGTGCACCCGGTGGTAGTCCTTCGGCGACAGGTACACCGTGGCGAACAGGCCGTCGTCGAACGGAGTCGTCGCGTCGCCCTCGCCAAGCAGCTCGGCGGTCGTGAACGACTGGCCCTTGGCCTGGAAGATGCGGCCGCTTTCGATCGCGCCGCACTGGCTGACGCGGCCGTCGGCGGGCATCAGCAGCGCGCGCGGGTCCGGGTCCGGCGCACGCACGCCGGGCTTCAGCGCACGGGTGAAGAAGGCATTGAAGCTTTCGTAGGCGCGCGGGTCGGATTCCAGCGCTTCCCCAAGGTCGACGCCGAAGCGGCGCACGACGGTGTCGATCAGCCAGGCGCGCGCCCGCGGATGCTTCGAGTAGGCGAGCTGTCGCGCCAGCCACGACAGCGCCTGGTGCGGCAGGACATGGGTCAGGGTGGTGAGCGGATCCACGCGCAGGCGCTACCGGTTGTCGCCGCCGCCGAGGGTGAGCAGGTCGGCCGCGATCGCCTGCGGATCCAGGGCCGCGGCCTGGCTCTGCGGAATCATGCCGGCCATGCGCGCCTGCGGATCGAGCAGCGCCATCGCCGCCGAATGGTCGACGCTGTACTGGTTCGCCGGCACGCCTTCGGGCGCCGGCACCTTCATGAACACCAGCGACAACGAGCGGGCGAATGCTTCCAGCGCCGGGATGTCGGCAGTCGCGGCCAGGGTGTCCTTGTGGAAGGCGTGGGCGTATTCGCCGATGCGGTCCGGGCTGTCGCGCTCCGGGTCGACGGAGACGAACAGGACCCGCGGACGGGTGGTTTCGGGCAGCGCCGCCCACTGCTTCTGTGCCTGGGCCAGCTGCGCCAGCGTCGTCGGGCAGATGTCGGGGCAGTGGGTGAAGCCGAGGAACACCAGGGTCCAGTGCCCCTGCAGTTCACCCGGCACCAGCGCGGTGCCGTCGGACTGCTGCAGGCTGAAGGCAGGCAGCTCGCGCGGCTGCTCGAAAAGCTTCACCACCTGCAGGGCGGGAGCCGGTGCCGTGGCGGGCGCGGCGAACCAGGCCTGGGCGGCCCACAGGCCGAGGCCGGCGGCCAGCGCGGCGACCAGGACGATGAGGGTGGTACGGTTGAACATGCAGGAGCCTCTTCAGCCGATACTTGAACTTCGGCCATGATAGCCGCGCCACCGTTATAATTCGCGGTCCTGCGCCCCACCATTCAGCGGCCCCGCCATGACCGATGAGCTCCACACCATCGTCGACCTGATCCGCTACGGCGCGAGTCGATTCAACGCAGCCGGGCTCACCTTCGGCCACAGCTTCGACAATGCGCTGGACGAGGCGACCCAGCTGACCCTGCACGCGCTGCACCTGCCGCACGACATCGGTCCGGCCTACGGCCAGGCCCGGGTGACCCTGGCCGAGAAGGAAGAGGTCCTGGCCCTGTTCCTGCGCCGGATCGAGGAGCGGGTCCCCGCCGCGTACCTCACCGGTGAGGCCTGGTTCGCCGGACTGTCGTTCAAGTCCGACCAGCGCGCGCTGGTGCCGCGCTCGCCGATCGCCGAGCTGATCGAATCCGGCTTCGAGCCCTGGCTGGGCGGACGCGAAGTGCGGCGCGCACTGGACCTGTGCACGGGTTCGGGCTGCATCGCGATCGCGATGGCGCACTACAACCCGGACTGGCACGTCGACGGCGTCGACCTGTCCGACGATGCATTGGCGCTGGCGCACGAGAACCAGGCGCGGCTGCATGCCGAAAACCTGCGCCTGCTGAAGTCCGACCTGTTCGCGGGGCTTTCGGGCGAGCACTACGACCTGATCGTCACGAATCCGCCCTACGTCACCAACGACGAAACCGACGCCCTGCCGGCCGAATACGCGCACGAACCCGAACTCGGCCTGCGCGCCGGCGACGACGGCCTGGACCTGGCCCTGCGCATCCTGCGCGATGCCCCGCTGCACCTGACCGAGGACGGCCTGCTGATCTGCGAAGTCGGCGAAGCCGAGCGTGCGCTGGTCGCGCTGCTGCCGGAACTGCCGCTGGCGTGGGTCGAGTTCAAGGTCGGGCAGATGGGGATCTTCGTCGCCGAGCGCCACGACCTGGTCGCGCACAACAAGCGCATCCGCGAACTCGCCGATGCCCGCGAGCGCGCCGCCGCGCCTGCCGCCAGCCTGTTTTGACCGGTTGCCCTTGAACACCTTCGGCCAGTTGCTGCGCGTCACCACGTTCGGCGAGTCGCACGGGCCCGCGATCGGTTGCGTGGTCGACGGCTGCCCCCCGGGAATCGAACTGGGGCCGGAAGACTTCGTCCACGACCTGGCGCGCCGTGCGACCGGCAAGACCCGCCACACCTCCGCGCGCCGCGAGGCCGACGAGGTCGAGATCCTTTCGGGCGTCTACGAAGGCAGCACCACCGGCACGCCGGTCGCCTTGCTGGTCCGCAACACCGACGCGCGCAGCAAGGACTACGACGCGATCGCCGCGCAGTTCCGTCCCGGCCACGCCGACTACACCTACTGGCAGAAGTACGGCGCCCGCGACCCGCGCGGCGGCGGTCGCGCCTCCGCGCGCGAGACCACGATGCGGGTGGCGGCGGCGGTGATCGCGAAGAAGTGGCTGGCCGAGCGCCACGGGGTGTTCGTGCGCGGCTACCTGGCGCAGATCGGGGCCGTCCTGCCGCGCGAGTGCGACTGGGCCGCGGTCGAATCCAATCCGTTTTTCTGGCCGGACGCCGCGCAGGTGCCGGAGCTCGAGTCGTTCATGGACGCGCTGCGCAAGTCCGGCGATTCGGTCGGCGCGCGGGTCAGCGTGATCGCCACCGGCGTGCCGCCGGGCTGGGGCGAACCGGTATACGGCAAGCTCGACGCGGAGATCGCGGCGGCGATGATGTCGATCAACGCAGCCAAGGGCGTGGAGATCGGCGATGGTTTCGCCAGCGTCGCCCAGCACGGCAGCGCACACCGCGACGAGGCGACCACGGCCGGCTTCCTGTCCAACCACGCCGGCGGCATCCTTGGCGGCATTTCCAGCGGCCAGCAGCTGGTCGTTTCGACCGCGTTCAAGCCGACCTCGAGCCTGCGCCTGCCGGCGCGCGGCCTGGACACCGCCGGCAACGAAGTCGAGATCGTGACCACCGGCCGCCACGATCCCTGTGTCGGCATCCGCGCCATTCCCATCTGCGAGGCGATGCTGGCGCTGGTGCTGATGGACCAGGCCCTGCGCCATCGTGCGCAGTGCGGCGACGTCGGCGACGTATTCCCGAGGATTCCCTGATGAAGCAGTTCAAGGTTGCGGTAGTGGGCGCCACCGGCGCGGTCGGCGAAACCATGCTGGCAGTGCTCGCGGAGCGGAAATTCCCGGTGTCGAAGCTGATTGCGCTGGCCAGCGAACGTTCGGCCGGCGGCGATGTCGCGTTCGGCAACAACGACGTGGACGTGGACGACCTGGCGACGTTCGATCCGGCCGGCGTCGACATCGCGCTGTTCTCGGCCGGCAGCGAGGTATCCAAGCAGTACGCGTCGAAATTCGCCGCGGCCGGCGCCGTGGTCATCGACAACTCCTCCGCGTTCCGGCGCGACGACGACGTGCCGCTGGTGGTCGCCGAGGTCAACCCGGAAGCACTGCGCAACCGGCCGCGCGGGATCGTGTCCAATCCAAACTGCTCGACCATGCAGATGATGGTGGCGCTGGCGCCGATCCATCGCGCCGTCGGGATCGAACGCATCAACGTGGCGACCTACCAGTCGGTGTCCGGCACCGGCCGCCGCGCGCTGGAGGAACTCGGCCGGCAGACGGCAGGCCTGCTCAACTTCCAGTCGGTCGAGCCGGAGGTGTATCCGGTGCAGATCGCGTTCAACGTCATTCCGCACGGCGGCGACTTCCTCGACAACGGTTACACCAGCGAGGAGATGAAGCTGGTGTGGGAGACGCGCAGGATTCTTGGCGACGACAGCATCGCGGTGAACGCCACCGTGGTGCGGGTGCCGGTGTTCTATGGCCACTCCGAAGCGGTGGCGATCGAAACCCGGGAGAAGATCAGCGCGACGGCGGCGCGCGAACTGCTGCGCCAGGCCCCCGGCATCGAAGTCGTCGACGATCCGGTCGCCGGCGGCTACCCGACGCCGGTCACGCATGCGTCGGGCAGGGACCCGGTGTACGTCGGCCGCATCCGCGAGGACCTGTCGCATCCGCGCGGGCTCAACCTCTGGATCGTTGCCGACAACATCCGCAAGGGCGCCGCCCTTAATGCGGTGCAGATCGCAGAATTGATCGCTGCCGAGACGGCATGATCGCCATTAAGTTAGAGTCGGAAAGGGAAGGGGTTGCGGGGATGGGCGTGAGCAAGCAGTCGAAGACGATCGGATCGCCGGTGCGCAGTCGCGCCGCGATCGCGTGCGCGTGGCTGCTCGCCGTGCTGCTGGCATTCCCCGGGCTTGCGCTCGCGCTCGGCCTCGGCCAGATCGTGGTCAAGTCCAAGCCGGGTGAACCTTTCCTCGCCGAAATCGCGATCGTGTCCGCCAATCCGGCCGAGCTGCAGGACCTGCGCGTGCGCCTGGCATCGCCGGAAACCTTCCGCCGGATCGGACTGGAGCCGCCCGACGCGACCCTGGCCGCGCTGCAATTCGCCGTTGCGCTCGACGACCAGGGACGTCCTGTAATCCGGGTGACCAGCGCGACACCGCCGCCCGGCCCGCTGCTGACCTTCCTGCTGGAGGTGGACTGGGGCGAAGGCCGGCTGGTGCGTGAATACTCGGCATTGCTGGATGCGCCGGAAACCCTGGCCGCACCGGTGCAGTCGATCCAGGCGCCGGCGGTGGCGCCGGCCAACACCATTCCCCGGCCGGACGCGCCTCCTGCGGAAGCGCCTGCCCCGAGCCCCGAGCCCGAAATCCTGGCCGAGGCATTGCCCCCGGCTGAGGCTCCGGCGGAACCAGTACCCCAGCCGGAAGTGGAACCGACGGCCGTGCCGCCCGCACCGGTCGCCGAATCGCCGCAGCCCGAAACCGCCGATGCCGACTACCGCGTCGAGGCCGGCGACACGCTCAGCGAGATCGCCAGCGGCATGGACCGGCGCGGCCGGAGCCTGGACCAGACCATGCTCGCGTTGCTGCGGGCCAATCCCGATGCCTTCATCGGCGGCAACATCAATCTCGTGCGCCAGGGGGCGGTGCTGCGGATGCCGGCCGCCGAAGAACTGTCGCGTTACAGTGCCGGCGAAGCTGCCGCGATCGTGCGCACCCAGGTCGCCGAATGGCGCGAGGCGCGGGCCGCGCGGCTGCAGGCGGCGGAGATCGCGCGTGCCGGCGCTGCCGGCGCCAGCGCCGCTGCCATCGCCGACAGCGGGGCCGATC
>JALYWW010000038.1 GCA_030852515.1 Pseudomonadota bacterium | reverse complement strand
CTGTGGAAGCGACGGAAGTCGCGACTTCCGTCGCTCCCACATCGCGCCGGGAAGCCGATGGCAACTGCACCTGCGCCTGCGCGCGCCACGCGGGTTGCGCAATCCGGGCACCATCGACTCGGAAAAGCGCGCGCTCGCGGCGCGCATCGCCGCGACCGGCTACGTCCGCGATCCGGAGCTGGCGCGCGAACTGGCGCCTGTGGGAGCGACGGGAGTCGCGACTTCCATCGATCCCTGGCGTGCGCGCACCGCGGACCGGATCACGGCTTCGGTGCCATCGCCGTCCTCGCGCTTCGTGCGCGCACTCGCGCTGGGCGACACCCGCGGCCTCGAGGACGCCGACTGGACCAGCCTGCGCGCGGCCGGATTGACCCACCTGATCGCGATTTCCGGATTCCACGTCGGCCTGGTCGCGGGCTTCTTCGCCTTGCTCGCCGCCGGCGCCTGGTGGCTCATGCCCACGCTTGGCCATCGGCTGCCGCGGATGCAGGCCGCCGCCATCGCCGCGCTGCTGGGCGCGGTCGTGTATGCCGCGGTGGCCGGCTTCGCGTTGCCGACAGTGCGCACCGTGCTGATGATCGGCCTGGTGGTCGCTGCCCGGCTGCTGCGCCGCGCCCACCGCATCGTCGATGCGCTGGCGCTTGCGGCGATCGCGGTGCTGCTGGTCGATCCGCTGGCGGTGCTGGCGCCGGGCTTCTGGCTCAGCTTCGGCGGCGTGGCGTGGTTGCTGTGGTGCCTGCCCGGCGACAACGAAGCAACAGGCGCCCGTGGGTGGCGCCAGTGGCTGCGCGGCTTCCTCGGTGCGCAGGCGGTGGCGACCGTCGGCCTGCTGCCGCTGACGGTGATGCTGTTCGGCCAGGCGTCGCTGGCCGGGCCGCTGGCCAACCTGGTCGCGATTCCCTGGTGGAGTCTGGTCGTCGTGCCGCTGGCATTGATCGGCACCGCGGCCGATGCGATCCGTGCCGGCTTCGGCACATGGCCGTGGCGACTGGCGGCATGGGCGTTCGACCTGACGTGGCCGGCATTCGAATGGCTCGCGGCGAGCCCGCTGTCGCTGCTGTGGTTGCCGCAGCCGGCATGGTTCGCGGTGCCGTTGGCGCTGGCCGGTGCGGTCTGGTTGCTGCTGCCGCGCGGCATCCCAGGCAAGCCGTTGGCGTTGCTGTTGTGGTTGCCGTTGTTGTGGCCGCAACGCGGGCTGCCGCAACCAGGCAGCGCCGAAGTCATGGTGCTGGATGTGGGCCAGGGACTGTCGGCAGTGGTGCGCACCGCACACCACACCTTGCTGTACGACATGGGGCCGGCGCGGCCAGGCGGCTTCGATGCGGGCGCTGCGGCGGTGGTGCCGGCGCTGCATGCACTGGGCGTGCGCAAGCTCGATGTCGCGGTGGTCAGCCACGGCGACAACGACCACGCCGGCGGCTATGCGGCGGTGATGCAGGCGTTTCCGGCGACGACGACGCTGGTGCCGGGGGGGATGCCTCGGCCATACACGACTACGAATTGCCAGGCCGGGAACAGCTGGACCTGGGACGGCGTGACGTTCCGCTTCCTGCATCCGCCCAGGTACTTTCCCTATCTCGACAATGAATCGAGTTGCGTGCTGAAAGTTGAAGCCGAGCATGGCTCAGCTCTACTGACGGGCGACATCGGGGAAGTCGTCGAGCGCGACCTCGTGCGGCGCGAGCACGCGTTCCTGCAGTCGGACGTGGTGGTGATCGCGCACCATGGCAGCAGGGGATCGTCGGATCCGGCCTTCGTGGAGGCCACCGGCGCGCGCCTGGCGCTGGTTCCGGTGGGCCACGGCAACCGCTTCCATCACCCGAATCCGGAGGTCGTGGCCCGTTGGCGGCAGTCCGGCGCGAAAGTGGCCACGACTTCCGACACCGGAGCCCAGCGGGTGCGCCTCGGCCCCGCGGGCATCGTCTTCACGACGGAACGCAAGTCTCGGCGCCGGCTATGGGATGCGGCTATCCTAGCCGCCGGACCTGATGCGTGGAGAAGACCGGGTGCTGGAACTGGTGAAGGCGGGCGGCTGGCCGATGATCCCGCTGCTGCTGTTGTCGGCGGTCGGGCTGGCGATCATCGTGGAGCGCTTCTGGTCCCTCCGGTCCAGGGTGGTGATGCCGCCGGGCCTCGGTAACGAAGTCCGGGCCTGGGTGTCCCGCGGCGGCGCGCTGGACCCCAACCACATCGAATCGCTGCGCCAGACCGCGCCGCTGGGCGCGCTGCTGGCGGCTGCGCTGGACGTCCGCAACCGCCCGCGCGAGGAAATCCGCGAGCGCATCGAGGACGTCGGCCGCCACCTCGTCCATCGCATGGAGCGCTACCTCAACACTCTGGGCACGATCGCCGCCGCCGGGCCGCTGCTCGGCCTGTTCGGCACCGTCGTCGGCATGATCCAGATGTTCCTGGGCATCCTCGACCATGGCGTGGGCGACGTGAACCAGCTTGCCGGCGGCATCGGCAAGGCGCTGGTGTGCACCGCCGCCGGCATGATCGTGGCGATCCCGGCGCTGATGTTCCACCGCTATTTCCGCGGCCGCGTCGCCGAGTACATCGTCGACATGGAACACGAGGCCATCGCGCTGCTGGACACCATCGACCCGGCCCGCTGATGCGCATCCGCGACTTCCGCGAGGACGACACGCCGGAGATCAACCTGATCCCGCTGATCGACGTCGTCCTGTGCCTGATCATCTTCTTCGTGGTCACCACGACCTTCGAGAGCCGCTCGGTACTGAAGCTGCAGCTGCCGCGCGCGCAGGGCGAGACGGCGCAGACCGAGACCACGGTGCTCGACGTACTGGTCAATGCCGACGGCCGCTTTTTCGTCGGCGACCGCGAGGCGCTGCGCACCGACCTGGAATCGCTCAAGCGCACCATTGCCGAAGTCGCCGGCGACGATCGCGAGCGCCGCGTGCTACTGCGCGCGGACGCGCGCACCCCGCACCAGGCGGTGGTGACCGCGCTCGACGCGCTCGGCCAGCTCGGTTTCCACGACATTTCCATCGGCACCGCGCCGGAGCCGGCGCAATGAGCGGCAGGTCCGCGGACAAGGAGCCGGGCGCCTGGGCCGCCTACAAACGGCTGCTTGGCTACACCTCACCGTACTGGCCATTCCTGGTCGCTGCCGGCATCGCGATGGTGGTGGAGGCCGTCGCCGGTGGCCTGTTCGTTTCGCTGATGGATCCGCTGGTCAACCGCGGCTTCGTCAATCCCGAACCGCGCATGGCCGTGATCCTGCCGCTGCAGATCATCGGTCTGTTCGTGCTGCGCGGCGTGGCCGGCTACATCACCGACTACGGCATGGCGCGCGCCGGCCGCAGTATGGTCCGCGACCTGCGCAACCAGATCATCGGCAAGTACCTGCGCATGCCCAGCAGCCACTTCGACATCGAGTCGGTGCCGTCGATGGTCAGCCGGCTCAACTTCGACACCGAACAGGTCGCGCAGGCCGGCACCGACGCGGCCAAGGCGATCATCACCGACAGCCTGACCATCGCCTACATGCTCGGGCTGATGCTGTACGTCAGCTTCAAGGTGACCTTCGCGGTGCTGCTGGTGGTGCCGCTGATCGGGGTCGTGGTCTGGTACGTCGGCCGCCGTTACCGCCGCATCAGCCGCGGCATCCAGGAGGACATGGGCCGGCTGGCGCAGGCCGCCGAGCAGTCGCTGGCCTCGCAGCAGGACGTCAAGGTCTACGGCACCCAGGCCTTCGAGCAATCGCGTTACGCAGTGCTGGCCAACCGCGTGCTGCGCCTCAACGTCAAGGTCGAAGCCACCCGCGCCGGCAGTTCCGCGCTGGTGCAGATGCTGGCGGCGTTCGCGCTGGCCGCGATCATCGCCGTCGCCACGCGCCAGGCCCTGGTCGGCGAACTCGATGCCGGCCAGTTCGTGCAGCTGATGATGGCGATGATGGCGATCATCCCGTCGATGCGCCGCCTGACCAACGTGCAGGCGGTGATCGGGCGCGGCGTGGCCGCGGCCGAGCGATTGTTCGCGGTCCTCGATGCGCCGGAGGAAGGCGATGCCGGCACCGCCGCGTTCGCCGGCGAGCGCGCGCGCGGCGACCTGGTGTTCGAGAACGTGTCGCTGCGCTACGCGCGCGGTGACGACGATTCCGGGCATGCGCTGCAGGACATCAGCTTCAGTGCGCGCCCGGGCACGGTGACCGCGATAGTGGGTCGCTCCGGCAGCGGCAAGACCAGCCTGGTGCGGCTGGTGCCGCGCTTCTACGAGCCCAGCGCCGGCCGCATCACCCTGGACGGCGTCGACCTGCACCAGTACCGGCTGGTCGACCTGCGCCGCCAGATCGCCCTGGTCGGGCAGCGGGTGATGCTGTTCGACGACACCATCGGCGCCAACATCGCCTATGGCACCGAGACCGATCCGGAGCGCTTGCGCGCGGTTGCCGAGGCGGCCAACGCGTGGGAGTTCATCCAGCGCCTGCCGCATGGCCTGGACACGCCCGTGGGCGAGAACGGGGCGTTGTTGTCCGGCGGCCAGCGCCAGCGCCTGGCGATCGCACGGGCCATGCTCAAGGACGCGCCGATCCTGATCCTGGACGAGGCGACCGCCGCGCTGGACACGGAGTCCGAACGCCTGGTCCAGGACGCGCTCGAGCACCTGATGCCGGACCGCACCACGCTGGTGATCGCGCACCGGTTGTCGACCATCGAGCATGCCGACCAGGTGCTGGTACTCGACCACGGCAAGCTGGTGGAGCAGGGCACCCATGCCGAGCTGCTGGCGCGCGATGGCCTGTACGCGCACCTGCACCGGATGCAGTTCCGCGAGCCCGGGCAGGCATGAGCGCGGAGCGGGCACCGCCACCGTGGTGGTACGACAGCAGCCGCGAGCCGCCGTTGCTGGCACGCGCGTTGGGGTCGCTGTACGGCACCAGCGTGCGGGCGCGGCTGTGGATGTACCGCCGCAGGCTGCTGCCGAAGCTCAAGGCCGGCGCGCCGGTGATCGTGGTCGGCAACATCGTCGCCGGCGGCAGCGGCAAGACGCCGCTGGTGATCGCCGTCGTCGAGCGCCTGCGCGCGGCCGGCTACACGCCCGGCGTGGCGACGCGCGGCTACGGCCGCGATGACGAATCCAGGGCCTTGTGGGTGACTGCGCGTACCGACCCGGCACAGGGCGGCGACGAGCCCGTGCTCGTGGCCCAGCGCACGCGGGCGAAAGTGCGCGCCGATCGCGACCGCGTCGCCGCGGCGCGGGCGCTGGTAGAAGCCGGCTGCAACATCGTGGTGTGCGACGACGGCCTGCAGCACTACGCCCTGGACCGTAACATCGAGATCGAAGTGCTCGACGCCCGCCTCCGCCACGGCAACGGCCGGCTGATTCCTGCAGGACCCCTGCGTGAACCCGTGCCGCGCGCAGCGTCGTGCGACTTCCACGTGCTCAACGACACCGTGGGCGACGCAGAGCCGGGCTTCGGCGAATGGCTGATGCGCCAGTCCTCCGGCACCGCCGTTCCGCTGCTGGGCGGCCGTCCGCTGCCGCTGGAGAGCTTCGCAGGCCAACGCGTGCACGCCGTGGCCGGCATCGGCAATCCGGATCGCTTCTTCGCCATGCTGCGCAGCCGCGGCATCGCGGTCGTGCCGCACGCGTTCGCCGACCATCATCGTTTCACCCCCGAGGACTTCGCGTTCGGCAGCGACCTACCGGTGCTGATGACCGAAAAGGACGCGGTCAAGTGCACCGCCTTCGCCGGCGACCGGCACTTCAGCGTCCCCATCAGCGCCGAGCTCCCCGAAGCCTTCTGGATCGCTTTGCTAGCCAAACTCCGTGGCAGCGGCGGAAGCCGCGAAGTGAACCCATGATCGACTTCAAGGTAGCCATCCCCGCCCGCTACGCTGCCTCACGTCTTCCCGGCAAGCCCCTGCGCCAACTCGCAGGCGAACCGCTGGTGCTGCACGTTGCCCGCCGCGCCCTGGCCGCCGGCGCAAGCGAAGTCTGGATCGCCACCGATGACCCGCGCATTGCCGATGCGCTGCACGGAACCGGCGCGCGCGTGGCAATGACCTCGCCCGACCACGCATCGGGCAGCGATCGCCTGGCCGAATGCGCGACCATCGCCGGCTGGGCCGACGATGCGATCGTGGTCAACCTGCAGGGCGACGAACCCTTCGCGCCTGTCGCCGGTATCCGCGCTGTCGCCGAAACCCTGCTCGCGTCCGGCGCCGAGATGGCCACGCTGGCGACGCCGGTCGAAGACGCGGCCATGCTGTTCGACCCGAACACGGTCAAGCTCGTGCGCCGCGACAACGGCGACGCGCTGTACTTCAGCCGCGCGCCGCTGCCATGGGCGCGGGACGCCTTCGCCACCGATCGGACCGCGCTCCCCGGCGGCGACGGCTGGCTGCGCCACATCGGTATCTATGCGTATCGCGCCGGCTTCCTCAAGCGCTTCACCGCACTGCCGCCAGGCCGCCTGGAGCAGATCGAGTCGCTGGAGCAGCTGCGCGCACTCGAGGCCGGTTTCCGCATCGCCGTGGGCATCACCCCGGAGCCGTTCCCGCCCGGAGTGGACACGCCCGACGACCTGGAACGCGCCGAGCGACATCTGCTGGAGGCTGCGCGTTGACCGGTAGCAAGAAGCAACGCCTGCTGGTCGTCTGCCTGGGCAACATCTGCCGCTCCCCGATGGCCGAGGGCGCGCTGCGTGCGCGACTGGAAGCTGCGGGCCTGGGCGATCGCGTCGAAGTGGATTCGGCAGGGCTCGGCAACTGGCACGCCGGGCAGCCGCCCGATCGGCGCGCGATCAAGTGCGCCGCCGGCCATGGCGTCGACATCTCCGGCCTCCGCGGGCGCCAGATCACCGACGCCGACTACAGCACGTTCGACGTCCTGCTCTGCGCCGACGCGGACGTGCTCTACACCGTGCGCGCGCATGCCCCGGCCGGCGCCACCGCGCACACCGAACTCCTACTCGAATGGTGCGGGCTGGGCGCCAATGCGCAGATCCCGGACCCGTACACCCTGAACGCCGCTGCATTCGAACACGCCTGGGACCTCGTCGATTCCGCCGCCGAAGCCATCGTCGGGCGTTTTGTCGGGCGATAATCCGCCCCATGGGCGACAACACCCGACCAGGCAGGCTCCCGGCGTTCGACGGCAAGGCCTTCGTGCGCGGCCTCGGCACGGCGCCGGGCGTGTACCGGATGTACGCCGCCGACGATGCGGTGCTGTACGTGGGGAAGGCCGGCGAGCTGAAGAAGCGCGTGGCCAGCTATTTCAATGCCGCCCCCAAGTCGCCGCGCACGCAGGCGATGCTGGCCCAGGTCGCGCGCATGGAAGTCACGGTCACCCGTACCGAAACCGAAGCGTTGCTGCTGGAAAACCAGCTGATCAAGTCGCTCAAGCCGCGCTACAACGTCTTGCTGCGCGACGACAAGAGTTATCCCTACGTATTGCTCACCCAGGAGCCGTGGCCGCGGCTGGCGATGCACCGAGGCGCGCGCGCCATCCCGGGGCGCTATTTCGGCCCCTACGCCAGCGTCGGCGCGGTGCGCGAAACCCTGAACCTGATGCACAAGCTGTTCCGCCTGCGCAGCTGCGAGGACAGCGTGTTCCGCAACCGTTCGCGGCCATGCCTGCAGTACCAGATCGGGCGTTGCACGGCGCCGTGCGTGGGCCTGGTCGAAGCAGACGAGTACGCCCGGGCGGTACGCCGGGTGGAACTGTTCCTCGACGGCCGCAGCGACGAGCTCAGCGCCGAGCTCGAACGCAACATGGCCGAGGCCAGCGAGCGCCTGGATTTCGAGGAAGCCGCGCGCGTACGCGACCTCATCGCCACCATCCGCAAGCTGCAGGCGCGCCAGTACGTCGACGGCCGCGCCGCCGACCTGGACGTGCTCGCCTGCGCGATGCAGGGCAGCAGCGCCTGCGTGATGCTGCTGGCCTTCCGCGACGGCCGCAACCTCGGCACGCGCGCGTTCTTCCCGAAGACCAACGGCAGCGAGAGCGCCGAGGAAGTGCTCTCGGCCTTCGTATCCCAGTACTACGCCGAGCAGCCCGCACCCGGCGAGATCGTGCTCGACCGCGACATCGACGATCGCGAGCTGTTGCAGGAAGCCCTGTCCAGCGCCGCCGGCAAGCGCGTGCAGCTCAAGTGCAACGTGCGCGGCGAGCGCGCCGGCTACCTCGACATGGCCAGGCGCAACGCGGAACTGGCGCTGGCGGCCGAACTCGGCAGCCAGGCCAACCAGCGCGCCCGGGTCGAATCGCTGCAGCAGTTGCTGGGCCTGCCCGAGCCGCCGCACCGGATCGAGTGCTACGACATCAGCCACACCATGGGCGAGGCCACGGTCGCCTCGCAGGTGGTGTTCGACGAGAACGGCCCGGTCCGCGGCCAGTACCGCCGCTACAACATCACCGGGATCGAGCCGGGCGACGACTATGCCGCCATGCACCAGGCGCTGGAACGCCGCTTCAAGCGCGCCGTCGACGAGGGCGGGGTGCTGCCGGACCTGCTGCTGATCGACGGCGGCGCCGGCCAGGTCGCGCAGGCCCGCGCGGTCCTGGCTGAGCTGGGCATCGCCGAGCGCATCGTCCTGGTCGGCGTGGCCAAGGGCGAGGGCAGGCGGGCCGGGCATGAAGCCCTGTTGCTCCCGGACGGACGCGAAATCCGCCCCGGCCCCGAATCCCCCGGCCTGCAGCTGGTCCAGCAGGTGCGCGACGAATCGCACCGGTTCGCGATCACCGGCCATCGCGGCCGCCGGCAGAAGGTCCGCAATACCAGCAGGCTGGAGGACATCCCCGGCATCGGGCCGCGCCGACGCGCTAACCTGTTGCGGCATTTCGGCGGCCTGGGCGGGCTCAAGGCCGCCGGCGCGGAGGAGATCGCCCGGGTCGAGGGCATCAACGACGCGCTCGCTGAACGGATCTGGGCCAGCCTGCACGGAATGGAACGCACTGGAAAGGACGCATGAAACTGACGGTACCGACCATCCTCACCCTGCTGCGGATCGCGCTGATCCCGGTCATGGCCGTCGTGTTCTACCTGCCGTACGGCTGGTCCAACTTCGCCACCGCGGCGATTTTCGGCCTGGCCTCGCTGACCGACTGGCTCGACGGCTGGATCGCGCGCCGCTACGGCCAGTTTTCGGCTTTCGGCGCCTTCCTCGACCCGGTGGCCGACAAGCTGATGGTGTCGACTGCGCTGTTCCTGATCGTCCAGGGCCACCCGACCGCGTGGATGGCACTGTGGGCGGCGGTGATCGTCGGCCGCGAGATCGCGGTTTCTGCCTTGCGCGAATGGATGGCCGAGGTCGGCCAGCGCAAGAAGGTCGCGGTCGCGGCGATGGGCAAGTTCAAGACCATCGCCCAGATCGTGGCCCTGCTGTGCCTGCTGTATTCGGTGTCGCCGGCCCAGCCGCCGCACCCGCAGCCGTGGATGGGCGAAGTCGTCTTCCACATCGGCGACTGGCTGCTGGCCGCCGCCGCGATCCTGACCCTGTGGTCGGGCCTGGGCTACCTGCGCGCCGCCTGGCCCTCGCTGCGCGACGGATAGGAGTATTGACAGGAATCCGCCCAGCCGTAAAATGGCGGGCTCCGCGGGAATAGCTCAGTTGGTAGAGCACGACCTTGCCAAGGTCGGGGTCGCGAGTTCGAGTCTCGTTTCCCGCTCCAGTTTTCAAGAACCCCGGCTTGCCGGGGTTTGTTTTTTTCGAAACAATCGTTTCGAGCAGAAAGTCCACCGGCCGGGTGGCAGAGTGGTTATGCAGCGGACTGCAAATCCGCGTACGCCGGTTCAATTCCGACCTCGGCCTCCAGATTCGATGAAAGCCCCGCCTCGAGCGGGGCTTTTTCGTACCATGGGCCAGGCCGCCCGGATGGCGAAACTGGTATACGCAAGGGACTTAAAATCCCTCGGCCGCAAGGCCATGTCGGTTCGATCCCGACTCCGGGCACCAGATGTGTGTACAATGTAAGCACATACCTGTTGGAGGTGCGCCATGGCCACCCTCGCAAAGCGCAGCGATACCGCCGCCGAGACGATCAACTTCCGGGTGCCGAAGGCAAAGAAGGCACTTATCGACCAGGCAGCTATTGCGCTGGGGAAGAAGCGTACCGAGTTCATGCTCGATGTCCTTTCGGAAAAAGCCCATGAGGTCCTGGCTGACCAGACACAGTTCCAGATGAGTCAGCGCCAGCTCGCCGAGTTCAACCGTTTGCTGGACGAGCCGATCAGCGATGCGGCCATCCGCATGTTGCTCAGGAAGGCCCCTTGGGAGCGCTGAGCCTTGGCGCTGCATCCACCGGAGCGATTGGCTCCCCATCACAGGCTCGATGAATTTGTTTGCCGTCATGAGTCGCTGACGAAGTGGTTGCAGGTGCGCGCGCTTCGCAACCAGGTGCAGGGCGCCTGCAATTGCTTCGTGGTCCGCGATGCCGGCGGTGACGGCAATACGGTCGTGGGCTTCTACGCGCTCGCGGCCGGTTCACTAGCGCATGCCTCTGCACCAGGCCGGGTACGTCGCAATATGCCCGATCCGGTCCCGGTTGCCGTGCTAGGCAGGCTTGCGGTGCACAGGAGCTTCGAGGGGCAAGGTATCGGTCGCGGTATGTTGCGCGATGCCACCCTGCGTTGCCTCCGTACTGCGCGAGAGGGCATTGGCGTCCGCGCGATCCTGTGTCACGCCATAGACGGTGACGCCAAGGCCTTCTACCTGCACCATGGCTTCATGAAGTCACCAGTTGACGACCTGACCGTAATGCTCGGCTTGGCCGACTTTGCCGGAAAGATTGAGGAAGCCTGACCCATGCGCTATTCCGCCTACCTCGCCAGCCTGCTGCTCGCCGCCTTCGCTGCCTGGCGCGTGCTGGCCGGCGATCTCGAATGGGGCTGGGCGCTGGCCGGCTTCGGGTTGCTGGCCCTGCTGGGCACCTGGGACGTGCTGCAACGGCGCAGCACCTTGCGCCGCAACTATCCGCTGCTGGCGCACCTGCGTTACGGGCTGGAATCGATCGGCCCCGAGATCCGCCAGTACTTCATCGAGCGCGACACCGAGAAGGTGCCGTTCTCGCGCGAGCAGCGGGCGCTGATCTACCAGCGGTCCAAGCACGTGATGGATGTCGTGCCCTTCGGCACCGAACACAACGTCTACGACGTGGCCTACGAATGGATCAACCATTCGATCCTGCCGTCGTTCATCGAGTCGCACGACTTCCGCGTGCGCGTGGGCGGCGACCAGGTGACGCAACCGTACGACGCCAGCGTGTTCAATATTTCGGCGATGAGCTTCGGCTCGCTGTCGGCCAGCGCGATCCGCGCGCTCAATGCAGGCGCAAAGCTCGGTGGTTTCTACCACGACACCGGCGAAGGCTCGATCTCGCCGTACCACCGCGAGGGCGGCGGCGACCTGGTGTGGGAGATCGGGTCGGGCTACTTCGGTTGTTGCGACGAGAAGGGCGCCTTCAACGAGGAACGCTTCGTCGCCAATGCCACCGACCCGCAGGTGAAGATGATCGAGATCAAGCTGTCGCAGGGCGCCAAGCCCGGCCACGGCGGGATGCTGCCCGCAGCCAAGGTCAGCCGCGAGATCGCACTGACCCGCGGCGTCGCCCAGGGCGTGGATTGCATTTCGCCGGCACGCCACGCGGAGTTCTCCACTCCGGTCGGCCTGCTCGAGTTCGTCGCGCGCCTGCGCAGGCTTTCGGGCGGCAAGCCGACCGGATTCAAGCTGGCCATCGGCCATCCGTGGGAATGGTTCGGCGTTGCCAAGGCCATGCAGGAAACAGGGATCCTGCCGGACTTCATCGTCGTCGATGGCGCCGAGGGCGGCACCGGCGCGGCGCCGGCGGAGTTCATCGAGCACGTCGGCGTGCCCATGCACGAAGGCCTGATGCTGGTGCACAACACCCTGGTCGGCCTGGACCTGCGCGACAAGGTCAAGCTCGGCGCCGCCGGCAAGGTGGTCAGCGCTTTCGACATCGCGCGCACCCTGGCCCTGGGCGCGGACTGGTGCAATGCGGGGCGCGGCTTCATGTTCTCGCTGGGCTGCATCCAGTCGCAGAGTTGCCACACCGACACCTGCCCGACCGGCATCGCCACCCAGGATCCGCGCCGCTGGAAGCACCTGGACGTGGCCGACAAGTCCAACCGCGTCTTCATGTTCCACCAGAACACGATGCACGCCTTGCGCGACCTGCTGTGCGCCTGCGGACTGGACGGGCCGCACCAACTCGGGCCGGAACACATCCTGCGCCGGGTGTCGCCGCTGGAAGTGCGGTCGATGGCCGCGCTTTACCGCTTCCTGGAGCCGGGCGAACTGCTCGGACGCATTCCCGAGCACGCCGTGTTCAAGTCGTTCTGGGGCGAGGCGCGCAGCGACAGCTTCGCGCCGCCGCAAAAAGTCGTCGACATGCGCGCAAGGAAATAGGGGTCTTACAGGATTTCCAGGACGCGCTCGGGCGGGCGGCCGATGACGGCGCGGTCGCCGTTGACGAAGACCGGGCGCTCGATCAGGCGCGGGTTCGCGGACATGGCTGCGACCAGGGCCTCGTCGTCGAGGGAGGGGTCGTCCAGGCCCAGGGCCGCGAACTCGGGCTCGTTGCTGCGCAGCAGCCCGCGCGGACCGGTGCCCAGCTTGCCCAGCAGGTCGCGCAGCTCGGCGGGCGAGGGCGGCGTCTCCAGGTAGTACACGACTTCCGGCTCGATGCCGCGGTCGTGCAGCAGCTCCAGCGCGCCTCGCGACTTGGTGCAACGGGTGTTGTGATATAGCTTCATCGGATGCTCGACCTCCATTGCCACATGCTACCCGCGATCGACGACGGCGCCCCGGACCTGGCGACGTCGCTGGAGATGGCGCGCATGGCCCACGCCGACGGCATCCGCACCGTCGCCTGCACCCCGCACATCTATCCGGGCCTGTACGAGAACGATGCCACCGGCATCCGCGCTGCCATCGCCGAGCTGCAAAAGAAGCTGGACGAGGAGGGGATAGGCCTGCATCTGGTGGAGGGCGCCGACGTGCACTTGGACACCGACCTGGCCGGCGCCATTCGCAACGGCCGGGTGCCGACCATCGCCGGCAGCCGCTACCTGCTGCTGGAACCGCCGCACCACGTGGCTCCGCCGGGGTTCGAATCGCGGGTGTTCGAGCTGATGACCGCCGGCATCACCCCGGTGATCACCCACCCCGAGCGCCTGAGCTGGGTCGAGGACCACTACGACCTGTTCATGCGCCTGGTCGACCGCGGCGCCTGGATGCAGATCACCGCCGGCGCATTGACCGGCCGCCACGGCCGCCGGCCGAAGTACTGGGGCGAACGCTTCGTCGGCGAGGGCAAGGCCCACCTGCTGGCCACCGACGCCCACGACACCCGCCGGCGCCCGCCGTTCCTGGCCGAGGCCCGCGAGGCCGCGGCCGTCCTGGTCGGCAGGGACGAGGCGCATCACCTGGTCGTGACACGGCCGGCCGGTATCGTGGCCAACGATGCGCCCGACGCTTTGCCACCACTGCCGCAGGCAGCGAAATCCCCGTCCAGATCGGGCGGTTTTTGGCAAAGGCTGCGTGGGACCGCATAATTGCCGGCTCCCTGAATGGGGCGCCACCCGTCCGGACCCGCACGAGTGCATGCATGACCCTGATCGATAAGTCCCTGACCTTGCTGCTGGCCGTCCTCGCGTGCGCGTTGCTGGCGGCGTGCGGCAGCGGCACCGTGCGCAATCCCAACCTGCTCCAGAACCAGGAGATGCGGGCGCCGGACACCTCCTCGGAGTCGGGCGTGTACAAGGGCGGCAGCGACTACCGCATCGGCGCCCAGGACCTGCTCGAGATCCGGGTGTTCGGCATCGAGGAGCTGGACAAGGAAGTGCGGGTCAATTCCAACGGCCAGATCTCGCTGCCGCTGATCGGCGGCGTCATGGCCGGCGGCAGGACCATCCCGGAATTGCAGAAGGCGCTGGAAGACAAGCTCAAGGACGGCTTCCTGCAGGATCCGCAGGTCAGCGTGTTCGTGAAGGAATACACCAGCCAGCGGATCACCCTGGAAGGCTCGCTCAACAAGCCGGGCATCTACCCGATCACCGGCAAGACCACCCTGCTGCAGGCCATTGCCCTGGCCGAGGGCGTCGACGAACTGGCCGACCTGCAGGGCGTGGTCATCCTGCGCCAAGTCCAGGGCAAGCGCATGGGTGCGGTGTTCGACCTGGCCAGGGTCAGGGGCGGGGACGTCGAGGATCCGCAGGTCTACGGCGACGACATCATCATCGTCGAGAAATCCGGCAGCAAGAGTGCGTACCGCACCTTCATCCAGTCGGCCCCGGTCTTCAACATTTTCCGTTGGTACTGACCATGCGCCCCTTGATTGGCTTGCTCGCGATGTTGCTGTGCCTTGCCGGCTGCGCCAGTGGCGGGCCTGCCTACAACCCGGAATTCACCGACAACGTGGCCCTGCCACCGCCGGACAGCACCACCGCGACCGGCGCGTATGAAGGCGGCAGCGACTACCGCATCGGTGCCCAGGACCTGCTGGAAGTCAGCGTGTTCGGCATCGAGGAGCTCTCGCGCTCGGTGCGGGTCAACTCCAACGGCCAGGTGTCGCTGCCGCTGATCGGCGGGGTCATGGCCGGCGGCAAGACCATCCCGGAACTCGAGAGGGCCATCGGCGAAAAACTCGAGAACGGCTACCTGCAGGATCCGCAGGTCAGCGTGTTCGTCAAGGAATTCACCAGCCAGCAGGTCACCCTGGAAGGTGCGCTCAAGAAGCCCGGCATCTATCCGCTGACCGGCAAGACCACGCTGATCCAGGCGATCTCGATGGCCCAGGGCCTCGACGAACTGGCCGACCTGAGCGGCGTCCTCGTGTTTCGCACGATCGACGGCAAGCGCATGGGCGCGGTCTACGACCTGGCCCAGGTGCGCGCCGGCAACGCGCCCGATCCGCAGATCTATGGTGACGACGTGATCGTGGTCGAGAAGTCGGGCAGCCGCTCCGCCTTCCGCGAATTCATCCGTTCGATCCCCGCCATCGGCATCTTCACTTTGCTCTAGTTCGCAGGACGCACCTTCTAAATGTCTGACGACAATCTCCCCGTAGGATCGAACGAACAGGATCCGCGCCTGCCGGCGCGCCGCGGTCCCGAACAGGGCACGCTTGCCCTGCACACCGGTGGCACCGCGCTGGACCTGTTCGATGAGCCGGCGCGCGACGAAGACGAGATCGACCTGCTGGCCTACTGGCAGATCCTGCTCAAGCGCCGCTGGCTGGTGCTGGGGGTGCTGGCCAGCGTCGTGGCGCTGGCCTTGCTGGTCACGCTGCTGACGCCGCCGGTCTATCGCGCCACCGCCACCGTGCAGATCGACCGCGAGGCGATGCAGGTCATCCAGGTCGACGGCATCCAGACGCCCGAGGCGGCCAACAGCGGCGACTTCTACCAGACCCAGTATGAGCTGCTGAAAAGCCGTTCGCTGGCCGAGCGCGTGGCCGACACCCTCAACCTGGCGGGATCGCCGTCGCTGCAGGCGCTGGCCAGCCATTCGTGGCTGCAGCGCCTGACCCAGGGCCTGCGGCCGCAGACGCGCGAAGAAGCGGCAAGCGCCAACGACGACGAGACCAAGAGCGACGCACTGCGGGACGCCGCGAAGATCATCCAGGATGGCTTGGCGATCGAACCAGTGCGCAACTCGCGCCTGGTCAAGCTCAATTTCGACAGCGGCAACCCGGATTTCTCGGCGCGGGTAGTCAATGCGCTGGCCGAAGGCTTCATTGCGCAGCAGCTCGAGCGACGCTTCGACGCGTCGTCGTACGCCAAGACCTACCTCGAGGACCGGCTGCGCCAGCTAAAGGGCAAGCTGGAAGAATCCGAGCGCGAGCTGGTGGCCTTCGCGCAGAAGGAAAACATCGTCAATGTCGGCGAGAACCAGATGTCCCTGGTCTCGCAGAACCTGAGCGAGCTCAATCGGCAGATGGCCGATGCCCAGGCCCAGCGCATCCGCGCCGAAGCACGGTGGAACGAAGCCTCGGGTTCCAAGGGCGCCGCGCTGCCGGCCGACATGCTCGCCAATTCCATCATCCGCACCCTGCAGCAGCAGCGCGCGGAACTGCAGGGCCAGTACCAGCAGAAACTGCAGGTGTTCAAGCCCGACTATCCGGAGATGAAACAGCTCGAAGGCCAGATCTCGGAGCTGGACAAGCAGATCGCCGGCGAACTGCGCAACATTCGTTCCTCGGTGCGGTCGGAGTACGACGCGGCGCTGGCGCAGGAAAACCTGCTGACCGGCAAGCTCGCCTCGCTGCGCAGCGAAACCCTGGACGTCGACAGCCGCAGCATCCAGTACAACATCCTCAAGCGCGAAGCCGATACCAACCGTCAGCTCTACGATGCGCTGCTGCAGCGATACAAGGAGATTGGCGTAGCCGGTGGCGTGAGTGCCAACAACATCGCCATCGTCGATCGCGCCTTGCCGCCGCGCGGCCGCTACAAGCCGAGCCTGCCGCTGAACCTGGCGATCGGCTTGCTGCTGGGTGCCATGCTCGGCGTGCTGACCGCGTTCGTGCTCGAGTTCCTGGACCAGACCCTGAAGACGCCGCAGGACGTCGAGCAGCGCCTGAAGCTTTCGGTGCTGGGCATCATTCCGAAACTGAAAAAGCAGGAAGTGCCTGCACAAGCGCTGCGAGACCTGCGCTCGGCCTTCTCCGAGGCGTACCGTTCAGTGCGCACCGCGCTGCAGTTCTCCACCGACAGCGGGGTGCCCAAGGTGCTGCTGGTCACCAGCGCAGGCCCGAGCGAAGGCAAGTCGACCACGGCCTGGTCGCTGGCGCGCAACTTCGCCCAGCTCGGCAAGCGCACGCTGCTGATCGACGGCGACCTGCGCAATCCCTCCCTGCATCGCGTTGCGGAAGTGCGCGGCGACATCGGCCTGAGCAACCTGCTGTCCGGCGCCGCCAACATCAACGAGGCGATCCAGGACACCGACGATGCGCGGCTGAAGATCATCCTTGCCGGCCCGCTGCCGCCGAACCCGGCGGAGCTGCTTGCCGGCAGCAAGCTGATTTCGCTGTTGACCGTGGCCAGCGAAAGCTTCGACCAGATCGTGATCGACGGTCCGCCCGTGCTCGGCCTGGCCGACGCGCCGATCCTCGCCAATGCGTCGTCCGGCACCTTGCTGGTGGTCGAGGCCGGGCACACCCGGATCCAGGCCGCCCAGGTCGCCGTGAAGCGCTTGCTGGTCGCACGCGCGCGCATCATCGGCGTGGTGCTCAGCAAGTACTCGGCGGCCCACCACGGGCAGGGCGAGGGCTATGGCGCCTACAGCTACTACGCCTATGGCGGCCCGGCCCAGCTCACCCACAAAAAACGCTGAATCTTGCGCTCACCCACCGCCCAGGTCCTGGAAACCGCGCTGGCGCTGCAACGCGCCCCGGGCGAACGGTTCCGGTTGCGCGAGCGGCCGCTTCCCGACGGCATTGTCGAGGTACTGGAGATCGCGTCGGGTTCTCCGCAGGCATTGGCGACCGCAGCTGCCGAGATCGGACACGGCGAGCAGGAAGTCCTGGAGGCGGTGCGCTTCTACCTTGAGCAGGTGCTGTTCGCCGCCGAGGACGCGGATGCCTACCGGATCCTGGGCCTGGCGCCGAACGCGGCGCAGGACACCATCCGCACCCACCATCGCTGGCTGCAGCGCTGGCTGCATCCCGATCGCGCCCAGGCCGGCGATGCAACCGTGTTCGCGACCCGGGTCAACCAGGCCTGGTCGCAGTTGCGTACACCCGAGCTGCGGCACGCCTACGACGTCCGCCTGACCGAAGCGCGCCTGGCCGGCGCCGACGCGCCGTTGCCCGCCGATACCGTGCATCGCTGGGAACAGGCCGATGTGCTGCCACCCGCATCCGGCGGCGGCCGTTCGCGCTGGCTGCTGGCGGCCGCGCTCGCTGCCTGCGCGGTGCTGGCCGTGCTGATCTTCCGCCATCAGGAAACGATCCAGCCCTGGGAACACCATCCGGGCGACGAGGCCGTAGCAGCCGACCCCGGCCCCGCGATCGATGACAGGGACCTCGGCATCCTGGCCGAGGCATTGATCAGCACGAACGTAGGAGCGGCGGAAGCGGCGACAGCTCCGGAAACGCCAGAAGCGGGAACAGGGAACGGGGAACAGGGAACGGCGACAGTGTCGCGCGTGGCCGTGGACGTGCCGGAGGCGAGGGTTTTACCTGAAGCTGCTGCACCGCGTCCCGCGCCTGTGCGGATTGCCCCGGTGGTTTCGGCGGCGGACACGGTGAAGGCCGCGCGCCCGATCCCTGCAGAGCCAAAGCGCATCGCGGCTTCCGCCGCTCCCACAGCCGCCGCTCCCACAGTCGCCGCTCCTGCACCGCCACCGGCACCACCACCCGCACCCGCCAAAGCCGAGCAACTGGACCCCAAGGTCCTGGTCATGCGCATGCAGCAGGCCGAGAAGCGGATGGCGCAGGTCACCGCTTACCTGGCTGCAAAGCCCGGCGCCGCGCCGCTCTGGAATGACCCTGCAGCCGAAGCCGCCGCCCGGCAGGTGCGCGAACGGATCAAGCCGCAGCGCGGGGCCAGGCTCGAATTGATCCAGCCGCAATGGCGACTGCAGCGCGACAACGCCAGCCTCAGCACCGGCTATCGCGTGCGCAGCGATGGCGGTGCAGGGCGGGGCACGCTGGACGTGCAACTGGTGTGGCGTGAGGGCCTGTGGCTGGTGCGCGGCGTCGAACTGGCGCCGGCCGCATGAGGGCTGTCTTGCGGATACCGCTAGCCATCGTTGGCCTGCTGGTCCTGGCCTGGATCGGCTGGACCACAATCCAGGTGACCCGAGCCGATGCGCTGGCCGAAACCGATCCCGAAGCCGCTTTGCGGATCGACCCGGATCATCCACAGGCGCTGCTGCGGATCGCCTGGCGCCAACTCGGCAACGACCAGAACGACGCCGCCATGGCCACCGCCCGTCACTTGCTGGCGGTGGAGCCGGGGCAGGGCGATGCCTTCGCGGTCCTCGCCCTGGCCGCGGCCAGGCGCGGCGACGCCAATGCCGACGCCCTGGCAAAGATCGCGCTGCAACGCGCGCCGCGCGTGCGCGACCTGCGGACCCAGCAAGCGGCCGAAGCGCTGAAGGCCGGCGACCTGCCGATGGCGATGGCCCAGATCGATGCGTTGCTGCGACTGACACCGAGCCGGGGCAAAACCCTGTACCCGGCATTGGCTCAGCAGGCCGCCGACCCAGCCTTCGCAGAGGCCATCGCCAGCACCTTGGCGGCCGACCCGCCCTGGCGTACCCGCTTTCTTGGAAATCTCAACGCAAAGGGCAGCCCCGCCGCCGTCGACCAGGTGTATTCCGCATTGCGCCGCCGCGGCGAGTTGCCGGAAGCCGAGACCGCCCGCTGGCTGGACCGCATGCTCGCGGACGGCCGCTGGGGCGAGGCCTATGCCCACTGGGTGGGTACCCTGGGACCGGTGCAAAGCATCGGGCTGGTCCGCAACGGTGGATTCGAAGGCGAGCCCTCAGGGATGGGCTTCGGCTGGCGCAACACCCGGGTGGCCGGCGTCTTCACCGACATCATCGAAGGCGCGGGCAGCAAAGGCAGTCGCGGCGCCCATATCCACTTCATCGCCCGCCCCGCCGCCCGCGGCAACCTGCGCCAGCCCCTGCTACTAGCTCCGGGCAGGTTCCGGCTGAGCCTGCAGGCCCGGGCGGAGTTCCTGCGCAGCGACCAAGGGCTGCAATGGGCGATCCGCTGCCACAAGGGTCGCCGGATCGCCGTCCTCGGTCCCCTGGAGGGGAGCTTCGACTGGCGCACCCTGTCCGTCGATTTCGAGGTCCCGACGGAAAAATGCCCCGGCCAATGGTTGGAGCTGGTCAATCCGGCGGTCCGCGGCTCGGCCCAGCAGGTCAGCGGCGATTTGTGGGTCGATGACGTTTCCATCACGCCGATGCCGGCACCCTAGCCGTGATGGTTGCCTGAACAGCTGCTCCAGCAGCCTTGTTGCCTCCTTCGGGTTGGCGTATTTTTGGCCAACTGGTCGATAGAACTGGTCCCCCCAATTTCAGGATGAATCGCATGAAGACGCTCGCCAAGGTAGTTCTCGCCTCCACCATCGCCCTGGCTCTACCCGCCTTTGCGCAGGAGACCATCGGTACCCTCACCGTCAACAGCGGCACCGTGATGACCAGCACCGGCGGCGAGTTCGCCTCGGCTGGCAGCGGCGAGGCCATCCAGACCGGCGAGCAGGTCATGCTCGGCGAGAACAGCAGCGCCTCCATCACCTTCTCCAACGGTGCCGTGGTCAACTACACCGCCCCGGGCGTCTACACCATCAGTGGCCTGCCGGCCGCGGGCGCCGGCGCGGGCGCCGTGGGCACGGCCGGCGGCGCCAGCACCGCAGCCACCGTCGGCATCATCGCAGGCGCGGCCGCGCTGGGTGCCCTGGGTGTCGAGAACGCCGGCGAAGGCGAGGAAGTCCCCCCGGACCAGCCCATCAGCCGCTAAGCCAGCTCGCAGGAGTAAAAAGATGGC
>JALYWW010000171.1 GCA_030852515.1 Pseudomonadota bacterium | reverse complement strand
CGGATCGGCGCAGGCGTCGGCGCGGTCGCAGGTGTCGACGCTGGACTGCGCCTGGGCCGCCACCTGCAGCGCCCGTTCGCGCTGCAGCGGCGACAGGCTGGTACAGGCGGACGCCGCCAGCAGCAGGATCGGCAGCAGCCAGCGTGTCGGGCCTACCGGGGACCGCGCCGTGCGCCGCGTCATGCACCACCTTCGGGCATCGTGCGCACGCGCAGCGAGAACACCACCTTGTCCGACAGCGCGAAGCCCCAGCGACCCATGCCGTAGTCGTCGCGGTCGATGCTGCCGCGGGCGACGATGTCGCACTCCACGCCGGGGCGTTCGCAGGTCGCCGGGCGGATCACGAAGCTCTCGCGCCGCTCCACGCCACGGATCGTGACCTGGCCGCCGAGCCGCCCGCCGTGGCGGGTCAGGTCGGTGGAATACGGGTCGGACACGAATTCGATCCACGCGAAGCGATCGGCCTCGAAGAAACCCTCGCCGCGGGTCAGGCGGGTGAAGGTGGAGCTGCCGTCGATCTCGACCTCGGCTGCGGCCAGCCGCAACCGCACCTGGTGGCGACCATCGGGCAACTCCGCGACCTCGCCTTCGTAGCGCGGGAAATGGCCGACCAGGGTCTTGCCCCAGCGCGTCTTCAGGGTGAAGCCGATCGCGGAAGTGGCCGGGTCGATCCCGGCGGCGCGCGCGGTGGCCAGCAGCAGCGCGAAGGTCAGGCAAGCGGCGGCGAGCGCCGCAACGGTTCCCCGTGGGGTCACGGCCACCAGAACGCGGACAGGGTCGCGATGCCCGGTTCGATCTCGCCTTCCTTCGGCAGGGTCAGCACCGCGATGCCGCCGGGCGGCATGCCGCGGTAATCACCGGACTGGCCGCTGTGCATCAGCGCGACCAGGCGTTCGAGCCCGGGGTTGTGGCCCACCACCAGCAGCCGGTCGACGGACCGATGGCGATCGACCAGCGTCGCCAGCGTGCCCGCCGAGGCCTCGTAAATCTCGTCGTCCAGACGCTGGTCGACGTAGCCGACCTGCCCGAGCACCGCCTCGAGCGTCTCGCGGGTGCGCCGCGACGGCGAACACAGGGCCAGGTCCGGGACCAGGCCGTGCTCCTGCAGCCAGCGACCGGCCGCCTCGGCCTCGGCGTTGCCCTCGGCCGACAGCGGCCGGTCGAGGTCGGATTGCCCGGGGGCGGGAGGTTCGGCGTGGGCGTGTCGCAGCAGGATCAGTTCGCGCATTGGAGAGCCGTCATTGGTGAATGGTGATTGGTGACTTGCAAAAGCGACAACGCGCGGAACAGGCACCCATCGTGGGCGCCGGGTGCTGGCATTGTGCGCTTGCCAATCACCAATCCCGAATCACCAATCACGACTTCTTCAGCCACCGCAGCAGTGGCTGCCAGTCTTCCTGGTGGTCGCGGACCTGCGCCGAATGGTAGTCGAACAGGCTCTTGCCCAATCCCACCAGCACCACGTACGCCTGGCTGTCGCGCAGCTGGGCGACCACCGGGTACGGCCACTGCGCGAGCAGTTCCAGCGCCTGCTGCGAGGCATTGGTCCACGGCTTGAGCTTGTTGCCGACCAGGCCGACCCGCAGCTGGCCGCGACGGATGCGCGGGTGCTTGGACAGCGAATTGAGGAACGGCACCGTCGCGTCGATGTCCAGCGACGACGGCAGCACCGGCACCACCAGCGCGTCGGCGTGTTCGAGGAAACCGTCCAGCTCGCCGCGCATGGCGCCGGCGGGGGCGTCGATGACCACCCGCTGGGCGTCCTCGGGCACCGACCGATGCCAGCCCTTGCCGAGGCCATCGAGCGGCAGCACCGCGCTGTCCAGTCCCGCCCTGCGCTCGGCCCAGCGGGTCGAGGATCGCTGCGGGTCGGCATCGACCAGGACCGTGCGCTGCCCCGACAGCGCCGACTGCGCGGCGAGGTGGGTCGCGATCGTGGTCTTGCCGACACCGCCCTTGGAACTGGCCACCAGCACTGTCTTCATGCGCTTCCTCCGGTCGACGAAACGATCCGCGAGGGTACACCGCGCCGGAGGCAGCCGCGACCGAGGCGCCTTGAAGCGTTCGCCGGCTGGCAGGTGGCCTGGGCTCCGCTGCCGATCCTGCTGTCGACCACGTTC
>JALYWW010000110.1 GCA_030852515.1 Pseudomonadota bacterium | reverse complement strand
GCCCCGCCCCGGACCCCGCATGGACACCGCCCTGCCCCCACGGCCCGCCACGAACGGCCTGCCCCTGCTGCCCGAGATACAGGCCCTGGCCGCCGCGGACATGGCGGCGGTCGACGCGCTGATCCGGCGCCGCCTGGCCTCGGACGTGGTCCTGGTCAACCAGGTCGCCGAGTACATCATCGGCGCCGGCGGCAAGCGCCTGCGGCCGATGCTGCTGCTGCTCGCCGCCGCCGCCCTGGGCAAGCGCGGCGCCAGCAACGACGGCGTGGGCGCCGACGCCCACCAGCTGGCCGCGGTGATCGAGTTCATCCACACCTCCACCCTGCTCCACGACGACGTGGTCGACGAGTCCGACCTGCGCCGCGGCCGCAGCACCGCCAACGCGGTCTGGGGCAATGCCGCCAGCGTGCTGGTCGGCGACTTCCTGTATTCGCGCAGCTTCCAGATGATGGTCGAGCTCGACCGGATGGAAGTGATGCGCCTGCTGGCCGACGCCACCAATCGGATCGCCGAGGGCGAGGTGCTGCAGCTGCTGCACGTGCGCAACCCGGACACCGACGAAGCGGCCTACCTGCGCGTGATCGAGCGCAAGACCGCGGTCCTGTTCGCCGCGGCCACCCGCCTGGGCGCACTGCTGTCCGGCGCCGACGCCGCCACCTGCGACGCCCTGCACGACTACGGCCTCAATCTTGGTTACGCCTTCCAGATCGCCGACGACGTGCTCGACTACTCGGCCGACGAAGCCGCGCTGGGCAAGCATCTCGGCGACGACCTCGCCGAAGGCAAGGCGACGCTGCCGCTGATCCATGCCATCGCCCATGCCGATGCCAACACCCGCGAGCGCCTGCGCCAGGCGATCATCGACGGCGACACCGCTGCGATGCCGGACGTGCAGGCGGCGATCAGCGCCGCCGACAGCCTCGACTACAGCCTGCGTCGCGCCGGCGAATACGCGCAGGCCGCCGAGGATGCCCTCGACGGCCTGGACGACAACCTGCACGTGGCCGCGCTGCGCGGCCTGGCCCGCTATACCGTTAGTCGCGATCGCTGACGGCGTCGTCCTCGAAGCGTTCCTCGAAGAAGTCGTCCATCATGTTTTCCGCGCGTTTGGCCGACAGGGGGTTGTAGACGCAACCCGGCGGGCTCTTGGCGTGCGGCAGCGCGAAGCAGTGCACGGTGTCGCTGAAGTTCACGAACTGCCAGTCGACGCCGGCGGCATTCATCTCTTCCTGGAATCCGGCGATGTCGCCGGCGGTACCGCGGTCGTCGGCGCCATTGAGCACCAGCACGCTGGCCTTCACTGCGCCCTTCTCCGCCGGCAGTTCCGTCGACAGACCGCCGTGGAACGTCACCACGCCGGCAATGTCGGCGCCGCTGCGGGCAAGTTCCAGCACCGCCGCGCCGCCAAAGCAGTAACCGAAGGCGCCGAGCCTGCTTGCATCCAGCGGCGCGCCCGACGCATTGGCGCGCAGGACTTCCAGCGCCTTGCCGACGCGTGCCCGCCACATCGCCGGGGCCGCGTACAGCTTGCTGGTTTGAGCGCGTGCCTGTTCCGGGCCATCCGGGCGCACCTCCTTGCCGTAGAGGTCGGCAAGCAGCACCACGTAGTCGTCGCCGGCGACATGCTTGGCCTGGGTGACCGCATCGTCGCGCACGCCCAGCCAGTCGGGCACCATCACCAGACCGGGGCGCAGCTCGTCCGAAGCGTCGTCGTACACCAGCACGCCGCTGAAGGTGTCGTCGCCGACCTTCCACTCGACGGTCCTGGCTTGCATCTCCGCGTACGCCGGCGAGGCGGACAGCGCGAGCACGACGGCTGCCAGCAACTTCCTTGCAGTCGGGTTCATGGCATCACTCCGGGATTGGGGTTGCACAGCCTAACCCGGGGATCGTGCTGATCGCGTCGGGGTCGAAACCGGCAAGGGTGGCGAAATGACGGCCGCGTTCGGTGTAGTCGCGATAGGCGCCGAAGCTGGGTGCGCCGGGGGACAGCAGTACGACACCGCCGCCACGCAAGGCGGCACGCGCCTGCGCAACGGCCTCTTCGAGATCGAGCGCGCTCGACAGCGCAAAGCGCTGTTCCGCCGCGATGGGCGCGAGCAGGTCGTGGATGCGGTCGCCGTTCTGGCCTGGCCTGCCGTGACCCATGGTGATGATGGCCGCGGGCGCATGCACCCGCATTGCCGCGGCGAAACCGTCCCACGGCAGGCCGCGGTCATGGCCGCCGACCAGCAGGGCCACGCGCCGGCCGCGGTACACGTCGAGTGCGGCGAGACTGGCGTGCGGGGTGGTACTGATCGAGTCGTTGACCCAGGCGATGCCATCGCGCGTGCCCAGCAACTGCAACCGGTGCGGCAACGGCCGGAAGCTGGCGGCATGCGGCGCAAGCGCCATCGCCTCCAGTCCCAGTGCTTCGATCGCGGTCAACACCGCGCACAGGTTGCCGCGATTGTGGCGTCCGGGCAGCGGCAAGGCCGCGGTGTCCATGACCATGGTCTCGCCGCGATGCAGCGCGTCGCCGCGCAGATGCCAGCCGCCGGGGTGGTTGAACCAGCGCACCTCGCTGTCGGGGAGCGACAGTGCCGACAGGATGGGATCCTGCGCGTTGAGTACGGCGATTCCCGGCCGCGCTTCGGTCAGCAGGCGCAGCTTGTCTGCGACATAGCGTTCGTGCGAGCCGTGCCAGTCCAGGTGTTCGGGGAAGATGTTGAGCGCGACCGCAACCTGCGGCCGTGCGCCGCTGGCAGCGACATCGCCGGTCTGGTAGCTGGACAGTTCGATCGCCCAGTAGTCGGCTTGCGCGTCCATCACCTCGAGCAGCGGCAAGCCGATGTTGCCGGCCAGCGCCGTGCGATGCCCGCCCGCGCGCAGCAGGTGCGCGAGTAGCGCGGTGGTGGTGCTCTTGCCCTTGGTGCCGGTGACGCAGATGGCGCCCCGGACGATGCCGTCGTCTCCCGCGCGCTCGCCGAACCACAAGGCGGTGCCGCCGACAAAGCGCGTGCCGGCACGCGCAGCGGCGAGCGCCTCGGGCGAATATGGACTGATGCCCGGCGACTTGATCACCACGTCGTAGGCGGCGAGTCGCTCGGCACTCGCTTCGGTTTCGATCAGCAATCCCGGATCGAGCGCAAGCGCTTCAGCGGCTTCGGAAGCATTGCAGAACAACGCCAAGCCGGCTCCCGGCTCCCGGCTCCCGGCTCCCGCTTCCCGCAACACCCGCCACGCCGCGCGGCCCTCGCGCCCCCAGCCCCAGAGTGCAATGCGACGCCCCTCAAGCCGTGAGATGCGCACGCAACTTCTCCCACAGAAGGGCGGGAATGCGGTGTTCGTCGTCGAGCGCCAGCAACGGCTCGATGCGCAGCTCAGCCGGATCGAGCTGCGGCAGGATCTCGCGTTCGAAGCGGCGCACCAGTGCGTCCTCGCGCCACTCCGGACGCTGCACCAGCGCCGCCATCGCCGCGCGCGATTCGCGCCCTTCGCCCACGCATTCGAACGGCTTGTGATCCTGGAACTCGAGGAGGGCGTCGTAACCGGGAGCCTGGGCGGGGTCGTCGAGCAGGTTGCGGCCAAGGATGCCGACCAGTCGCGGCTTGGACATGAATGGTGCCAGCGCCAGGAACACGAAGTGGCACTTCGGGCACACCCCGCACCAGCGATTGACCGGGCGTTCGCCCAGGATGTGGAAGTTGCGGTTGCAGCTGGAGAAATGCGCGTCGTAGCGATCGGTCTTCGCGAACTGGCGTGCGACCGCCAGCTCGGACAGCGGCCGCAGCAGCGAGTAGTAGTGCAGGCCCGGCGCGATGTCGCGCTCGACATGCTCGCCGAACATCCGCTCGAACTCCCAACCCTTCGACCACTGGTGGTTGACCTCGCCCGTACCTTCGATCATCGAGCCATAACTGGCCGAACGTTCGTTGGAGAACACCACCTGGCCGGCACCATGCAGCACCGCTGCCAGGACCAGGATCGCCGAGTTCACCGCGGTCACCGGGATGTGTCCGTTCCATGCGCCCTGGCGGTTGAAGTCGAACAGCTGCGGCGCGAGCTGGCGGCCGATGTTGAGCGTCGGCAGGCCGGTGCGCGCGGCGCAGGCGGCGATCAGCTGCGAGCCGCCGATCCAGCACACAGTCTGCTCGACGCCAAGTGCACGCAACGCTTCGATGGTAACCAGGGAGTCCTTGCCACCGCCGATGGCTACTAGGGCTTGGCCCTCATCCGCCCCTTCGGGGCACCTTCTCCCGCCAGCGGGAGAAGGGAGGTCTTGGGCCTCCGCGGGGAAGTTGAGTTTGCCGGCGAGGTCGATGCGGTTGCGGTAGGCGAACTCGCCGAGGCCGTTGCGGTAGATCGACTGCAGCATCGCGGCGGTATCGGCGTCGATCGAATAGCCGTCGATACGGATCTGGGAGGGAACCGCGGCCTTGTAGTAGCTCACGCCGGCGACCAGGTGCAGCAGGCGCAGCGCACGCTCCGCCGAATCGGCGCGCGCCTCGTCCAGTGCGAACGGCGCGCCGGGAATGGTCACCGTCTCCACCAGCTCCGGGCCGTCGTCGAAGGCGTACGCCAGGCTGGCGACACCACTGGCGGCATCGAAGGCGCAGCGCACGAAGCGGAAGGCGCGGATCGCGTCGCGGTCGAAAGTCCAGTCAGTCATCAATCGTGTCCTCTGCGGGGAGCGCCCGCAGGTTGTAGGTATTGGCCATCGCCATGCCGTAGGCACCGGCGTCGGCGACCAGCAGGATGTCGCCCTCGGCGGTGGCGGCCGGCAGCGGCCGCTGGCGGCCGAGGACGTCGCCGGATTCGCAGATCGGGCCGACGACGTCGAAGCTCGCGGTGGTCGCCGCGTCGATCCGCGACAGGTTGGCGATGTCGTGGAAGGCTTCGTACAACGCCGGCCGCATCAATGCGTTCATGCCGGCGTCGCAACCGACCCGCAGCACGCCGTCCTTTTCGACCACCTGGGTCGCGGACAACAACAGCACCCCGGCTTCGGCGACCAGGTAGCGGCCCGGCTCGATGGCGAGCTCGTACTGCGGATACGCGGTCTTGACCGTGGCCAGGTCGCGCGCCCATGCATCGAGATCGAACGGCGCGGTTTCCGGCACGTAGGCCACCGGCAGACCACCACCGATGTCGAGCGTGGCGACGGTGCCGATGCGATCCGCCAGCCCGGCGAGTTCGGCATACACCTCGCGCCAATGGCCGGCGAGATCGACACCACTACCCAGGTGCGCGTGCAGGCCGGTGATGCGCGCATCCAGCGCGCGTGCCGCCTCGACGAATGCATCCAGGCGGGCGACCGGCAAGCCGAACTTGGCCTCGCTGCCGCCGGTGCGGACCTTGTGGTGATGGCCTTCGCCGCGACC
The DNA here is from genome assembly GCA_030852515.1 of Pseudomonadota bacterium. Taxonomy (GTDB): domain Bacteria; phylum Pseudomonadota; class Gammaproteobacteria; order Xanthomonadales; family Xanthomonadaceae; genus Cognatiluteimonas. The sequence continues at coordinate 697 of JALYWW010000110.1, read as the reverse complement.
CAGGTCCAGGCGCAACCAGAGCTCGCGCCCGCGGAACAGTTCCGGCCAGCGCTGCAATGCCTCGATGCTGTCGATGGTGACCGTGGCGCCGCGCGCGAACGCAGCCTGGTATTCGATGCGCGGCGCGAAACTCGGCGTGAACAGGACCCGCGCCGGCGCGATGTCCGGCAAGGTCGCGAACACATGTTCCAGTTCGCCCTGCGACACGCACTCGAAACCGAACCCTTCGGTCGCCAGCGCGCGCAGGATCGACGGGTGTGGATTGGCCTTGAGCGCGTAGTAGCGCCGGTCGACGGCATCCACCGCCAGCAGCGCGCGCGCCCGCTCGCGCACCGTGTCCAGGTCATAGACGTAACGCGGCGTGCCGCCCCGCGCCAGTTCCAGCAGCGCGTCGCGTCGCCCGCGCCACCACGGTTCCGGCCGCGCCTGGCGGCCGTGGGTGATCTCGTGCCAGCTCGGGCCGAACACGCTGCCGTCGCGCATCGGCATCGCGCCGCTGCGCACCAGTTCCGCGTGCAGCTGCGGCACCAGGCCCTCGGCCTCGGCCTCGTCGACCACGAAGGTCAGGTTGAGGTCGTTGGACGACTGCGAGATCAGGTGCACGCGCTCCTGCCCGAAGGTCGCCCAGATGTCGGACAGCTTGTGCAGCAGCGAGCGCATGCCGCGCCCGACCAGGGTGATGGCCGCGCAGGGCGCG
>JALYWW010000170.1 GCA_030852515.1 Pseudomonadota bacterium | reverse complement strand
TGTTCGAGCAACTCGCGCGGCATGCCTTCGGGCAGGTCGACCAGGGTGAACTCGTCGCGGATGTCGATGCGGCCGATGTATTTGGCTTCCAGGTCCGCCTCGTTGGCGATCGCGCCGACGATGTTGCCCGGCTGCACGCCATGGTTGTGGCCGACTTCGATGCGGAAAGTTTCCTTGCCGATCTCGGCGCCGCCACCCGCAGCGCGCTCGCGCGGCGCATGCGGTGCGTGTTCGGTGCGCGCAGGGCGTTCGCGTTCGACCCGCGGCGGGGGCGGTGGGGGCGCCTGCAGCAGCAGCGGGGTCTTGCCCTGCACCAGCTGGGCCAGGGCGGCGGCGATTTCGAGCATCGGCACGTTGTGCTCCTGCTCGTAACGCTCGACCAGCTCGCGGAAGATGGGGGCCTTGTCGCTGGCCAGCGCCTCGCCGATCTTGTCGAGGAACTTGGCCACGCGGCGCTCGTTGACCGCCTCGACGCTGGGCAGCTGCATCGGCTCGATCTTCTGCCGGGTGGCGCGCTCGATCGCGCCGAGCATGCCGCGCTCGCGCGGGGCCACGAACAGGATCGCCTCGCCGCTGCGCCCGGCGCGGCCGGTGCGGCCGATGCGGTGGACGTAGCTTTCGGTGTCGTAGGGGATGTCGTAGTTCAGCACGTGGCTGATCCGCTCGACGTCGAGGCCGCGTGCGGCGACGTCGGTGGCGACCAGGATGTCGATGCGCCCGTCCTTGAGCGACTGCACCATCTTCTCGCGCTGCTTCTGCTCGACATCGCCGTGGATCGCGGCTGCGGCCAGGCCGCGCGCGGCCAGCTTCTCGGCCAGTTCCTGGGTGCCGAGCTTGGTCCGCGCGAAGATCAGCATGCCGTCGTACGGCTCTGCTTCCAGGATCCGGGTCAGGGCGTCGAGCTTGTTGATCCCGCTCACCATCCAGTAACGCTGGCGGATGTTGGTCGCAGTGGTGGTCTGCGCCTTGATCGCGATCTCGACCGGATCCTTGAGGTAGGTCTGGGCGATGCGCTTGATCTGCGCCGGCATCGTCGCCGAGAACAGCGCGACCTGGCGCTGCTCCGGCACTTTCTTCAGCACGGTCTCGACGTCGTCGATGAAGCCCATGCGCAACATTTCGTCGGCTTCGTCCAGGACCAGGCAGCGCAGCTGCGACAGGTCCAGCGAGCCGCGCTCGAGGTGGTCGATGACCCGTCCTGGCGTACCGACCACGACCTGCACGCCGCGCTTGAGCGCCTCCAGCTGCGGGTAATAGCTCTGGCCGCCATAGATCGGCAGCACGCGAAAACGGGGCAGGTGGGCGGCGTACTTCTGGAACGCCTCGGCCACCTGGATGGCGAGTTCGCGGGTCGGCGCCAGCACCAGCACCTGCGGCGCCTGCTGCGCCGGATCCAGGCGCGCCATGGCCGGCAGCGCGAACGCGGCGGTCTTGCCGGTGCCGGTCTGGGCCTGGCCGAGCACGTCGCGCCCGGCCAGCAACGGCGGGATGGTCGCGGCCTGGATCGGCGAGGGGGATTCGTAGCCGACGTCGGCCAGGGCGCGCAGCAGCGGCTCGGGCAGGCCGAGCTCGGCGAAAGAGGTGGTCGGCGGGGTGGGGGTTTCGGCAGTCATGGCGGTCTCGCGCAGCCGGAAGGACCCCGACATAGCCGGACAGTTTACGCCGCGCGGCTCACTCGCCGGTGGCTGGAACGTCCCCGGCGTCGTCGGACGGCGGATTGGCGGCATCCTTGGCCGCCTGCTTCTTGGCGTTCTTGGCGTCCTGCTTCTTCTTCTTGGCAATCTCGCGCTGGCGCTTTTCGAACGAGTAATTGGGCTTCGCCATCGGCAAATCTCCTCATGGGGGCAGCGCACAGTCTAGGCGATGGCGCCTGAAGGCGCCGTTTTCGTCGCTTTTACAGCTTCCGGACCCTGAAATTGCGGCCCTTGATGCGCCCGGCCTGGAGCCGCGACAGGGCCTTGTCGAGCTGGCCGCGGGCAATGGCGACATAGCTGCGGGTGGCGAAGACGTCGATCTTGCCGATCGCGTCGGCCTTGAGCCCGGCATCGCCGGTCAGCGCGCCGACGATGTCCCCCGGGCGCAGCTTGTCGCTGCGGCCGGCATCGATGCGCAGGGTGGCCATCGGCGCCGCCGGGGCGCGGGTGTCGCG
>JALYWW010000109.1 GCA_030852515.1 Pseudomonadota bacterium | reverse complement strand
AGTCGGGACACGCCGTGAACCCATCCATGGGGGCTTGTCGTCGACATCCATGTCTCCGACAGTCCCGCCTTGGGCAAGACCTTTCCACGACGCTAAGCCAAGCGGGTGGGTCGATGCTTCGGCACGCTCCCGAAGCGACACACACATCCGCTGCGCCCCATCGAGAAAGCGAACGAACCACGCTTTGTACCCTACGGTTGCGAGTTTGGCGCCGCGCAGTTGCTCGTTTCGTAGGTCGCCTTCAGGCGCTCGTACTCGACCCGGCGGCTGCCATCGGCATCGGCGCCGGGGAAACGCCAGCGGAACTCGGCTTCATCGATACGGCGCTTCCACGCCAGGCACAGGTTTTCCGTTGCCACCTCGGTGCACTGGTCGTCGACCATCTGGCAGGCGCTGGCTTCCGGGCGCGAGACGCCGTCCAGGCCGACCACCTGCAGCGGCGCGCAATGCTGCTGCGGCATGGCTTCCTCGCTGTAGTAGTGGAGCTGGTCCCAGGTGGAACACTGGAACAGCGCCGGCGGCGGTTGCGGCTCGGGCGCCTGCGTGGCGGCGCCTTGGCGCGGCACGATTCTGACTGGCGGGGTGTAGAGCTCGGGCGTTTCCGGCGGCTCGAATACCGCCGGTAGCGGCGGCGGCGTGGTGACGACCTGGCGCTGCTCGCGCGCGCCCTTGGGGCAGGGCTCGTCGTTCTGCACGGTCATGTTGCCGGCGCTATCGGTACAGCGGTAGATGACCACCTGCTGCGCCAGGGCCGGGCTGGTGAAGGCGGCCAGGCCCAGGGCCAGGCACCAGCCGCGGATCACCGGTCGGTCCAGCTGCCCGAATCGGTCCAGCTGCCCTTGACCCAGCTACCTTGGCCCCAGTTCTTCTGTTGCGAAGGCGCCGGTGCTGGTGCCGGCGCCCAATACACCGGGCGGCCGTAGTCCATGCCGCCGCCGGAGGACACGCCGTCGTACGCCGATTCCGGCGGTTGGTAATACACGGGGCGGGGCGGCTCGGCGTTGCTTGCCGCAGGCGGCGGATCCTGCGGGCGCGCCATCTTGCGCACCTGCTGGGTCTCGCCGTCCAGGCACTGCGAATCGCGCAGGGTGACGCTGCCGTCGGCGGCCGCACAGCGATAGATGGTCACATCGTCGGCGAGCGCCTGGTTGACGGGCAGCAGCGTGGCGACGGAAGCGACGGCGAAAGCCAGGGTGACCGGAAGTAAGCGCATGCGCGGATCTTGCCCCCTGCGCAGCGCCCTGCCAAGTGCAGGCGTTCCGCTCTCAGCCGCGCAGCAATGCCCCGCTGCGGGCATCGCGGATGTCGCTGGGGCGGTCGCGGGCGCCGGTTTCGCCCTCCAGGCGACCGTCGACGGCCGCCAGCAACGCGGGGTCGAGCCCGTCCAGGCCGCGCGGCGCCGGCAGGCCGGCACGGTTGGCGCTGGTCGACACCAGGGCGCCGCCGAAGGCCAGGCACAACGCGGAAACCACCGGGTGAGCGCTCACCCGCAAGGCCACGCTGTCGTGTTCGCCGCTGATCCAGCGCGGCACGCGCGCGGTGGCCGGCATGAGCCAGGTATTGGGCCCGGGCCAGCTGGCGCGCACCTCAGCTTCGCGCCCCGGCGGCAGCGCGGCCCAGTCGGCGAGGCCGTCGAAGTGTCCCGGCGTGGCGGCGACCAGGATCAGCCCCTTGTCGACCTCGCGCTGCTTGATCGCGAGCAGGCGCAGCACGGCGCTCTCGTCGAAGGGATCGCAGGACAAGCCCCAGACCGATTCCGTGGGGCAGGCAAGGACGCCGCCTCGACGCAGGGCGGCGGCGGCATCGGCGATCGACAGGACGGCAGCCATCACCCCGTCCGGTTTTACGCGTCGGCCTTCTTGACCACGCGCCGTCCGCCGACGAAGGGCTTGGGCGTGAGCATCGGCGGCGGTTCCGGCGCGGGCGCGGGTGCAGCGGCGCGCTTGGCCGCGGCCTTTTTCACGCCCGCCTTCTTCGCCGGCGCTTTCCTGGCCACGGTCTTCTTCGTCGCAGCCTTCTTCGTCGCGGCCTTCTTCGCGGCAGGTGCCTTCTTCGCTGCAGCCTTTTTCGCCGGCGCTTTTTTCGCGGCTGCCTTCTTGCCGAACCGGCCGCGCATCGGCTTGCCGGTCTCTTCCATCAGCTTGACCACTTCCTCCAGCGTCAACGACGCCGGCTCGCGATCCTTGGGAATGCGGCCGTTGAGCTTGCCGTCGCTGATGTACGGGCCGTAGCGGCCGTTGAGCACCTGGATGTCGCTGCCGTCGAATTCCTTGATGATCCGGTTGCGCGCGATCTCTTCCTTTTCCTCGATCAGGAACACCGCATGCGCCAGGTCGACGGTGTAGGGATCGTCCTCCTTCTTCAGCGAGGCATACACGCTGCCGCGCTTGGCGAACGGACCGAAGCGGCCGATGCCGACGCTGACTTCCTCGCCGTTGGACTCGCCCAGCTTGCGCGGCAACCGGAACAGTTCCAGCGCATCGGCCAGCGCGATCGTGTGCATGCTCTGGCCGGGACGCAACGAGGCGAAGGTCGGCTTCTCCTCGTCGTCGGCAGTGCCGATCTGCGCATATGGCCCGTACCGGCCCAGGCGCACGCTGACCGGCTTGCCGCTCTTGGGATCGGTACCCAGTTCGCGCGCGCCGGTGGCCTCGGAGCGGTCCACCGATTCGGTCTTGTCGTCGACCAGTTCCTTGAACGGGCCCCAGAACTTCTCCATCAGGGGCACCCACTCTTCCTCGCCGCGCGACACCGCATCGAGCTCGTCCTCGAGCTTGGCGGTGAAGTCGTAGTCGACATAGCGGGTGAAGTGCGCGCTGAGGAAGTTGGACACCGCGCGGCCGACGTCGGTCGGGCGGAAGCTGCGGCTTTCCATTTCCACGTACTTGCGGAACAGCAGGGTCTGGATGATCGAGGCGTAGGTCGACGGGCGGCCGATGCCGTACTCCTCCAGCGCCTTGACCAGCGCCGCTTCGGTGAAGCGGGGTGGGGGCTGGGTGAAATGCTGGTCGGCGTGGATGCGGTCCAGCGGCACCCGCTCGCCCGGCTTCATCAGCGGCAGCTTGCGGCCCTCGTCCTCGTCTTCCTTGGCCTTGGTGTCCTTGCCTTCCTCGTACACGGCCAGGAAGCCGGGCACCACGACGGTGGTGCCGCTGGCGCGGAAGCTGTGTTCGCTGCCGGCCGCCAGTTCCACCGACACGGTGTTGAGCGTGGCCGGGATCATCTGCGAGGCGACGGCGCGCTTCCACACCAGCTCGTACAGGCGGCGCTCGTCGTCGGTCAGGAAGCGGGCCACTTGCGACGGCGTGCGCAGCGCCGAGGTCGGGCGCACCGCTTCGTGCGCCTCCTGCGCGTTCTTCGACTTGGTGGTGTAGAAGTTCGGCTTGTCCGGCAGCGAGGCGGTGCCGAAGTCGCGCGCGATCACGTCGCGGATCTCGGTCAGCGCATCCACCGACAGGTTGACCGAGTCGGTACGCATGTAGCTGATGAGGCCGACCGTGCCTTCCTCGCCGATGTTCACGCCTTCATAGAGCTTTTGCGCCACCTGCATGGTGCGCTTGGTGGTGAAACCGAGCTTGCGCGCGGCTTCCTGCTGCAACGTCGAGGTGGTGAACGGCGGTGAAGGGCGGCGCTTGCGTTCCTTGCTGGCGACGTCGGTGACGTGCAGCGCGCCCGAGGCGGCCTTGACGATGCGCTCGCGCGCCGATTCGGCGCTGTCGCCGTCGGTGACGGTGAACTGTTCGAACTTCCTGCCGTCCAGCTTCACCAGCTTGGCGGTGAACGGCTGCGACGGATGTTGGCACTCGGCCTCGATCGACCAGTACTCGCGCGCGACGAAGGCTTCGATTTCCTCCTCGCGCTCGACGATCATGCGCAGCGCCGGCGACTGCACGCGGCCGGCGGACAGGCCGCGCTGGACCTTGCGCCACAGCACCGGCGACAGGTTGAAGCCAACCAGGTAATCGAGCGCGCGCCGCGCCTGCTGCGCATCGACCAGGTCGCCGGCAATGTCGCGCGGGCGGGACATCGCCTCGGTGATCGCGCGCGGGGTGATTTCGGTGAACACGACGCGCTGCAGGGTGCGGTCCTCGAGCAGGCCGCGCTCGCGCAGGATCTCGGCGATGTGCCAGCTGATGGCCTCGCCCTCGCGGTCCGGGTCGGTCGCCAGGAACAGGTGGTCGGCCGCCTTGGCCGCCTTGGCGATCGCCTCGACGTGCTTCTCGTTCTTCTCGATCAGGTCGTAGCGCATGGCGAAACCATGCTCGGGGTCGACCGCCCCCTCCTTCGGCACCAGGTCGCGGACATGGCCGTAGGACGCCAGGACGGTGAAGTCCTTGCCGAGGTATTTGTTGATCGTCTTGGCCTTTGCGGGCGACTCGACGATGAGCAGGTTCTTGGCCATGGCGGCAGAGGGTCCGGGGCTGTAGGGCGGCATGCCGTGAAGGCGGCAACGCCCGCGGCCAACGGCCACGGGCGTCTATTCCTTTTATTAGAGGTACCACACGGGGCGCGGCCGGCGCCAGCCGTTGTCCCTGGTTAGTGGACCGGCTCGGGCTCGTCCAGGAACATCTGGGTCTCCATCCAGGCGTAGGCCGCCTCGGAGCCCGGCTGGTTGAACAGGACCATCAGCACGACCCACTTCAGGTCCTCCAGGTCCAGCTCGTCCTGGTCCAGGGCCATCGCCCGGTCCAGCACCAGCTCGCGCTGGTCGGGATCCAGGACCCCGTGCTGTTCCAGGAACAGCAGGAAACCGCGGCATTCGACGTCCAGCTTGTCGAGCTCCGGCCCGAAGTAGACCCGGGTCGGGCCGTCGGCGCGCTGAACGGCGGCCACGGGACGCTGCTCGGCGAGGGCGCCGAGCCAGTCGAAAGCCTTGTGGATCTCGGCCGGGCTGAAGCCGGCCTGGGTCAGTTCTTCCAGCAGCGGACCGTTGGCCAATTGCTCGCGGTCGCCCGGCGGCGGGACGTCTTCGGTGAAGTAGTGCTCGAACAGGTAAAGCAGGACGTCCAGGATGCTCTCTTTCATTTCCCCTCGGCCTGCACCATGGCAGGTGCTGTGGAGGTCAGGATGACTTGCGCGCCTCGGTGCGGGTGTAGCGGCCGTGTCGTGAAACCACCCGGCCCTCAAGCTCCATGACCAGCAGCATGGAGGACAGTTGCGCGGCCGTCAATCCGGTCCGTGAGACGAGTCCGTCCATACCTGTTGGGTCGTGGCCCAATGCCTGCCACAACCGCTTGTAGTCCGGATCGACCGGGTCCGGCGCTGCGGCGACCCCTGCCGGGCCCGGCCCGACCCCATGGATGGGGGCGCCCAGACGCCCGCGCAAGTCGTCGGCCAACCGCGATGCCAGCGGCCCCAGGGCTTGGACGACCTCCTGCGCGGATTCCACCAGGGCCGCGCCGTCCCGCAGCAGGCGATGGCAGCCACGGGCCTTGGGGTTGTGGATCGAGCCGGGGAGCGCGAAGACCTCGCGCCCGGATTCGCCAGCCAGGCGCGCGGTGATCAGCGACCCGGAGCGGTGCGCGGCCTCCACCACCACGGTGCCCAGCGACAAGCCGGCGATGATCCGGTTGCGGCGCGGGAACTGCCCGGCGCGGGCGACCGTTCCCGGTGGCTGCTCGCTGACCAGCACGCCATGCTCGGCGATGCGTGCATGCAGCGCGGCGTTTGAGCGCGGATACGCGATGTCCGGCCCGGTGCCGAGCACCGCGATGGTCGCGCCGCCTGCCGACAGCGCGCCGGCATGGGCTGCGGTGTCGATGCCCGCGGCCAGGCCGCTCACGACCGCCAGCCCCGATGCGGCAAACGCGCTCGCGAACCCGAACGCGTTGTCGGCGCCGCCTGCGCTCGGCGAGCGGCTGCCGACCACCGCGACCGACGCGTGCCAGAGCAGGGTGGGATCCCCGGCCACGAACAGCGCCCGGGGTGGATCGGCGATCCGGCGCAGCAATGCCGGGTAGTCCTGGTGCTTCCAGTGCAAGAGGTGGTGTCGCGGGTGCTGCAGCCACGCCCGGGTGCGCGCATCGATGTCGTCCATGGCCGCAAGCGTGGGCCCGGAACGACGACGGCGCCA